>CBDTVA010000491.1:0-2485 GCA_965363935.1 uncultured Gammaproteobacteria bacterium
GTCGAAGTCCGTGATCTTGTTGCGGCCCGACATCCGACACAGGCCAGTAAAAAATTCAACCAGGAAGTTTCAGGTAATGAATACATGCTGTCTGACCAGTTACTGAAATAAATCAGAGTAAACATCAACCCTTCCATAGGCCACTCCAATAATTTAAATAGCAGCAAACCTAACGGTTCAGCAACGATTAAACAGGCAGTTGCCAGCAATGTTACAGGAACAATAATCAAACTCATAAAGGGTACAGCCAGAAAGTTGGCCACTGGCGACAGTAGAGAAAATTGATGAAACAAAATCATCATCAAGGGCATTAAGCCAATAAAAATTGACCATTGCATCCGGCCCAGTTGAATAAATTGAGAAAATCTGCCAGTTACTACTTTCAAACGAGCCGTTAAAGCAAAAATGATGACAGCAACTGCGGTAAAGGACAGCCAAAACCCGACAGCAAGCGGACTCAGGGGATCGATAAGCAAAACCATAAACAGAGCCAACAAAATCACATAGCTTGGAGCGATTTCACGTTTCAGCATAAGTGCCACAAAAACCACTGCCAGCATGATCAATGCTCTTTGCGTGGGAATGGCAAACCCGGCCAAAGCAGCGTATATAAAGGCACTGAGCAATGCCATAATTGAGGCAATATAATAAGCAGGGACTCTAAGATTTAAAGCGGTGCTTGATTTCCACAACGCATTGACAAAAAACCAGATCAGCGAGGACATAAGACCAATATGCAATCCGGATATTGCAATCAGATGATTGGTACCTGTACGCAAAAATGCCTGCCATTGTTGAGCTTCAATATCATGCCGGACACCAATAGCCAATGCTTTTATCAAGCCTTTATAGGGATGCTTCTCCAGAGCCGTATCAAGACGATTGGCAACTGCCTGTCTTAACCCCACTAAGAAAGAGCGTGTAAATCCACTACCGGACTCAGGTAAATAAAAACCATCCCGAACATAGCCCGTCGCCACAATTCGATTTTGAAATAACCATTGTTCATAATCAAAAGCACCGGGGTTTAATAGACCATTAGGTTTTTTCAGGCGGACATCCAGTTGCCATTTCTGGCCATTTTCAATTACTTTATCGGTGCTATACCAGCTTAACCGGACTTTGCCATTAAACGATTGATCCCATTGTTTTTTTCCTGAATCGTGTGTTTTTTCAAGCGCTTTGACAAGAAATTCAAAACCTTGCTTTTTATCAGATTTATATGGAATTGACGCTATAACACCTGTTATTGTGATGGTTTTGCCTTCCATTTGTCCCAGGTCAAGTGCAGGAAGTTGTTGATTAATATATAATGAGGTGTATAAAACCCCGGTAAAAAAACACAGTATAATAAAATATAAAGAGCAATTAATTGATGCTAAACTAACAAAATGCCGACGGGCTTTGTATAATATTACTGTGAGGATAAAAATAAGACCGGATATCATCAGGATGAAATAGATATCAGGGAGATAAGGCCAGTAAAGTAAGCAGGTGTTTCCAATTAAGAACGCGACAATCCCTGTGCGCATATTTTACTTTGTCCCTAAAGTATTAGTTAAAATTTGTAATTCAGCGATATCATTATGCCAAAAAGAATAATCAAAAAATATATGCCTGATCACAAAATCATCAGAGAGCATAAATATTTAAAAATTTTTGGAGCTTTATTGCATGGCGCCAATCTCTGGCATCTCAACCGCCGCTCTGTTTCCGGTGCCTTTGCAGTTGGTTTTTTCTGTGCCTTTATTCCACTGCCCTTTCAAATGATCATTGCCGCGGCAATTGCTATCCTGGTACGAGTAAATCTGCCCATTTCAGTATCACTGGTGTGGATCAGCAACCCTATCACCATGCCACCGCTCTTCTATGGTTCCTATAAAGTTGGCGCTTTTGCTATGGGTCAGGAAGCTGTGAAACTTGACTGCGAACTGACCATAGAGTGGTTTGCATCACAATTGGATTTTATCTGGCAACCCTTCTTACTGGGCAGTCTGATCTGCGCTGTCATCAGTGCGATTATTGCTTATGTCACTATACGTCTGCTATGGAGGCTGCACATTATTCGTCACCTGAAAGAGCGCCGAGCCCGTTTACATCCAGGCAAAATTTAAGCGATATCCCAGACAGGCTCCACAATAATCTCTGATTTAACTGATTTAACAAGGAAGCATTTCTCATGGGATTGCTGATGAATCTTCTCTAAAGTTTCCCTGTCTACCTCAACGTCCTGGGCAAATGTGACTTCAGGTCTTAAAATGACTTTACTGATCAGCAAATCTCCCTGCTTATCCTGTTTCAGAAAAGCGGTCGCCTGATCGACATAATCCTGAACGACCAAACGTTTTTTGGAGCATATGGCAATGAAAAACAGCATATGACAACTGGATAAGGCTGCAGCAAAAGCACGTTCCGGATCGGCACATTTCGCATCACCTAAAAACTGTGGTGCTGATGAAGCATTGATGATAAGACCTTCACCAAA
>CBDTVA010000492.1:0-2478 GCA_965363935.1 uncultured Gammaproteobacteria bacterium
TTGGTTCGATCAAAAGATAGATATTCTTTCTCACAATTGCAATAGGGTTTTGCTTTAAATGTGTGGCTTGGAATGCGAGGCCTGGAATGACATACGACCGCCAAAACGATCAGCCGGGTTTAATGTGTATCCAAACAGCTGAATTAACACAAGATATAGAAAAATAAAAGAATTTTAAAAACTACATTTTAAAAACTACAAAAGTTATGAATGAGCAGTATTCCTTACATTTTCTAAATTCTATTATTTGAACTGCCTGGACTGGTAAGAGCTCCCGACTCCCTTAACTATTTAACTGACGATCAACGCAGATAGAATGAGTAAGTGGAAACTTAGAAATGTGAATTAATTTTTAAGGCTGCCCTTAACACTAACAATGTCATTAACTTTCTCCTGGGGAGTTTTATGACAAGGTTTCTGCTACAGCTTTTTTCTGCCAGAATAAAATACGGTTATTAGCCGGCATCTCATAGTCAGCCTGAAATTGCAGGCCGCTTTGATTTGCTAACTCATTGACCTGTGTAAAATCTCTGATAGCACTTTTTGGGTCACGCGACTTCAGCCAGCCATCAAATTGCCGGTTACTTTCACTGGTATACTGACCATGATAATTAAAAGGTCCGTAAACCAGCATAATGCCATTGTCCTGAAGCAGCAGTGGCGCTCGTTTAAACAGTGTCTGCACTTCATCCCAATGCATAATATGCAAAGTATTGGCCATAAAGATGGCATCCACTTGCAGTTCAGGCCAGTTGCTTTGCATCACGTCCAGAGCGAACGGCGAATGTACATTACTTATACCAGAGTCACTTGAGCCAGAATCACTTGAGCCAGAGTCATCCAGCCACATTTGAATTCCACTCAGCGCTTCTTTGCGATCACTGGTATGCCATTGTATATGCGGCATGGCTTTAGCAAAGTAAAGTGCATGTTGTCCTGTACCACTGCCAATTTCCAGCAAATGAGCACAGCTCGTCAACAGAGGTTTGATGACCTCAAGGATAACGTCTTTATTTTGTTCACATGATTCTGAAAACGGTTTCACTGTTGACTGTTTCCTTTATTTTCTGCATTTTTATAGGGCAGATGTTGATTCACATCATTAATATAGTGCAGAACGTTTTTCTTTTCATGTTCAACAAAACGTTCAATTGCCTGTTTAAAATGATCCTGCATAAGAAAATGCGCAGAGCGGGTCAAAGTGGGCACAAAACCACGGGCAACTTTATGTTCGCCCTGAGCACCCGGTTCAAAGACTTCCAGTCCCTGTTCAATACAATATTCTATGCCTTGATAATAGCAGGCTTCAAAGTGTAAGCCACGGATTGTTTTATCACAGCCCCAGAATCGGCCATATAATCTGGTATTGCTGCGATACATCAAAGCCCCCGCAATACATTCATTATCCTGCTCTGCCAGCACCAAAAGAACCTGTTCCGGCAATTTTTCTGCTATCTCCCTGAAAAAAGGATAATTCAATGTCGCTGTACCCCACTTCTCAGCAAAAGTGCGTTCATAAAAATGGCTGAATTTTTTCCAGTCCTGCTCAGTAGCCTGATGACCATCAAGTCGTTTCAGAGTAACCCCTGCCCTTTCGACGCCCTGGCGCTCTTTAATAATATTTTTTCTTTTTCGCGATGAAAGCTGTCCCAAGAAGTCATCAAAGCTGGAATAGCTCTTATTGTACCAGTGAAACTGACAATCGTGACGTGTCATCATCCCCTGTCCGGCCAGCCAGCGCTGTTCCTGTGCTTCCGGAAACAAAATATGAAAACCACTGGCATCAAGCCGGGAGGCAACTTCCTTGAGAGTATTTAACAAAATGGGATAATGACTTTCTGTTAATGATGCTTTGACCAGTAAGCGCTGTCCCATAGCAGGAGTGTAAGGGATAGAAGAGACCAGTTTGGGAAAATAACGCAGACCATGCTGCTGCCAGGCATCAGCCCAGGCGTTATCAAACACAAATTCACCATAACTATTGTATTTTTCATACAGCGGCATGGCAGCAACCAGTTCATTATCCTGGTAAACGGCGATATGTCTCGGCAACCAGCCAAAATTTTCCCCCACACAGCCATGCGTCTCCAGAGCAGATAAAAACTCATGGCGCAAAAAAGGATTATTGTCCTGAATCAGGGCATTCCACTGTATCGGATCGATTTGTACGAGATGGTTGCAAATTTCAATTTGCAAAAAAGTAAACCTGTGCTTTAAATTAATAAGTTGGCTAAAGACTGGTAAATATTAAGCAGGCTAAGGGCATCCGCAAAAATTAATTTGCATTTATCAGTTTTCAATGGCCATTCTATCAAGGCGCGAGGAAGGCGAATAGTCAACTATTTAACTGACCAGCAACGCAGATAGAATGAGTAAGTGGAAACTTAGAAATGTGAATTATTTTTTAAGGCTGCCCTAGGAGTCTGTCCGAGAATAGAAGTCGTAGCGAGGGAAAGCTGTTTTGAGTCAGATTTTTCT
>CBDTVA010000493.1:0-2444 GCA_965363935.1 uncultured Gammaproteobacteria bacterium
ACTCAGCACGGGAAGTATTCAGGTTATCGGCTAATTTATTTGAAATTTGCTTGCCGGAGCGCTCCATATCGGCTGCCTGCCTGACCAGATTACCAAATTTTCGTTTTTTCAGTTCAAGACTGGTTTTCAGAATATTGGAGCGGGCCTTGATAATGTCCAGTTTTGAATTCAAAGAGCTTAGCAGATCATCAATGGTCAAATAGGTTTTTAACAGAACTTCATCATATCCAGCTGATTTGCGTTTTTGTTCTGCCTCTAAAGAAAGTAATTTTTCTATTTCCTTTTCGTATTCCAGTTCCTCTTTGGTCTTGGCTCTTTGTTTAACTTTTCGGGTAACACCTTTATCATCAATATAGCGGATCCTTTGATTATAATACTCTCTGGGGACACGATTGCCGCACTCAGTGAGTTCTTGTGCATTTTTCCAGCATTTAATATAACTTTTTTCAGCATAGGCTTTGCTGGCAAAAAAACTGTTAGAACATAACAGTATGCATATTACCAGAACCCACAACAGAGCTGTCAGTTGAGGATAATTGGTGTTTTTATGAGATAGAGTCGGCTTTAGCATATATAATAAACAGTGTAGTAGCAGAACAAATCATTTGTCACTATTGCTTAATAAACTTTTTCTCATTAAGCCGTTAAACTGGTTTCATATCTATAGATAATGTATACATTTTATTGTCTTTTAGCAATGTAATTATGCTCAAAACAGGATAGAAATAAAGGGTCTTATGCCATTTAGTGAACAGCTTCTCTTACTGCTCATTTCCTATATCGCCAATACGTTTTCAGCATTTGCCGGTGGTGGTGCAGGATTGATTCAGTTGCCTATGCTGATCTTTCTCGGACTGTCATTCAGTATTGCCCTGGCGACTCATAAAGTGGCCAGTGTGGCCTTGGGGGTCGGGGCAACGGTCAGACATTTGCGTTCTGGAACTCTGCATTTGAAATTTGCCCTGTTTATCCTGTTTACCGGGATCCCCGGTGTCGTTATTGGAGGTCTGGTTATAGTGCAGGTACCGGAATCGGTTGCAAAATTCGCTTTGGGCCTGCTGACTATGAGTCTGGGAATTTATTCATGGCTAAAACCTCAATTAGGGCAGCAGTATCAGGCGGCTAACAGGAACTGGTCCGGTTTTTTGATAGGCGGAGTAATTTTAGGCCTGATAGGAGTACTTAACGGCTCATTGACCTCGGGAACCGGATTGTTTGTAACGATGTGGCTGGTGAGCTGGTTTGGCCTTGATTATAAAACTGCAGTTGCTTATACACTGGTGCTGGTTGGTGTGTTCTGGAACGGGACTGGGGCAGTGACACTCGGTATACTCAGTACTATCCAATGGGATTGGCTCCCGGCTCTGTTGCTGGGTTCACTGCTGGGAGGGTATACAGGAGCTCACCTGGCTATAGTGGCGAGTAATCGTTGGATAAAGCGTGTATTTGAGGTGGTTACAATTAGCGTGGGGATAAAACTAATTCTTAACTAAGCTTTAAACTTTTATGGGCTCAGGGCTGCTAAGTGCCAATGCCCAGATTGTGGCAAATCTCCAGAGTTGCCTTACTCTGGTTCAGAGTGTAAAAATGTATTCCAGGTGCACCTGCTGCCAGCAATTGTTCACACAGGCCCGAAACAACTTCCAGTCCCAGAGCTTTAATGGCATCAATATCATCACCATAGCTTTCCAGACGCTTGCTCAGCCAGCGGGGAATTTCCGCTCCGCACATATCCGAAAAACCTGCCAGGCGGGAATAATTGGTGATAGGCATAATGCCCGGCACAATGGGCTTGTTCAGCCCTGCTTTTTCACAACTGTCTACAAAATACAGATAAGAGTCAAGGTTAAAGAAGTATTGCGTAATGGCACCATTAGCTCCCGCATTCATTTTGTTGACAAAATGATCCAGATCGGTTTTGGAATTTTTTGCCTGCGGATGAACTTCAGGGTATGCAGCTACATCAATATGAAAATGATCGCCCGTTTCGGCACGGATAAATTCCACCAGTTCATTGGCATAGCGAAACTCTCCAACATCACGGTGGCCTGATGGCAAATCGCCTCGCAAAGCAACGATCCGATCAATACCTTTACTGACGAAGGTATCCAGAATTGCCTTAATGCCTTCGCGAGTCGAACCGATACAGGATAAATGAGGCGCCGCTGCAAAGCCGGCTTCCTTAATGCTCATAACCGTATTAATGGTTCCTTCCTGTGTACTGCCTCCAGCACCATAGGTTACAGAAAAATAAAGCGGGTTCAAGATGCTTAATTGATCACGAACCAAGGCAAGTTTTTCAGCGCCTTCAGCTGTTTTGGTGGGAAAAAACTCAAAACTGAACGGTTGTGGATATTGTTGTTGTGATTTCATAACTGTTTTTTGTGCAGGCTGGGCATTGTTGCATACCCACCCTGCATGAGGTTTCTTTTAGTAACGACTCT
>CBDTVA010000494.1:0-2443 GCA_965363935.1 uncultured Gammaproteobacteria bacterium
ACATCTCAGCTCAGTTTTGGTAATTCCAGATATGGCTTTAACAGAGTCATCATTTTATCCAGGGCACCGGAATTTTGCTCAATCAACTGCCTGGCCCGTTCACCCATTTCTCCGGCTCGTTTTTCATCTGCCAGCAACTCGTGCAACACCTGTTGTAATGTATCACTATCAGCCACCTGCTGTGCAGCCTGATATTGCATAAATAATTCATTTATGGCGTAAAAATTAAATATATGCGGGCCATAAACAATGGGTAAACCCAGTGCCGCAGGCTCAAGAATATTGTGCCCTCCCGTCGGCACCATGGTTCCTCCCATAAAAACCAGATCCGCACAGGAAAAATAACGTATCATTTCACCCATACTATCACCCAGAAGGATATCAACTGGCTGCTGAATCTCTCCATTCACCTGTGAACGTTTGATGACCTTATTGTTGCTATTAATTAGCAACTGATACACAGTTTGAAAGCGTTCAGGATGACGCGGTACTACTATCATTACCAGATTCGGATATTGCGATTTTAGTTGTTGATAGATTTCCAGCAGAATCTCATCCTCCCCTTTGTGCGTACTGGCAGCCATGAGTACAATTTTCTCCTGCCAATACAATTGTCCCCGCAGCACCTTACCAGCTTCAATATCCCGCGCTGCTATTTTTAAATCAAATTTAATGCTTCCGGAAATATGCAACGTATCATCCTTGGCTCCCAGTTCTTTTAAACGTCGCGCATCCAACGCATCTTGCGCCGCAATACCAGTAAATTTTTGCAAGCTGGATTTGGTCAAAGTTTTAAAGCGAGCATAACCTTTTGCCGAACGGGCAGACATTCGGGCGTTAAGCAGCCAGACAGGAATACCAGCTTGACGGACAACAGTCAGTAAATTGGGCCATATTTCGGTTTCCATTACAATCCCCAGGCAGGGACGTATTTTTTGCAAAAAACGCCTCATTGAACCGGGCAGATCATAAGGCAGATAGACGTGAAATATCCGGCCCTGTGTAATTTCTTGGGCATATGTTTTCATGATCTGGGCAGATCCTGTGGTGGTGGTGCAGGTGATCACAAGAGGATGTTGAGGAGCCTCTTGCATCAGGCTGTTAATGAGTGGCAAGCTGGCCAGAAACTCACCCACTGAAACAGTGTGGATCCACACAGGTGCCTGGAAGGATTCTCTTAAGCTTATATCTGAATTCGATCTAAAACCCGGTTTTTTAAACAAACCCAGACGCTCTGCCAAACGCAGTGATTGCCGCTCACCTTTATAAGCGCTGCTGTTACGATGTTTGATCAGCAAACGCAAAAAAAGGAATGGCGTCAATAAATAATACAATAAGGTATAAAGTAAATGCTGTATACGGATAGGCATCTGGTCTATATATTCTCAAAGTCTATGGATTTAAATAGCTGCAATTATAGCAGATAATAAGTAATGAATACTGCGGAGCACTGAGGAGGGGGGCTTAGCGTAGTAAAGAAGCATTTGTCATGATGTGGAGAAAAGTAAATTCAGCTCATTGAATGAGTATTTATCAGAAAAAAGCAACATACGAAGAAGAAATCAATAGATTTCAATCTGGAAAATTCACACTGAATAAACATAAAACTTGAATTGTTTCTTGCAATAATATTAGCCTTTTCTTTATCAGCTGCTAACGGCCCATAGCACCAATTGAGGGATATAACTCAATTTAAATTTCAGCTGTGGAAGGAACACAATAACCTTAAAATAATAAATGTTTTTCCATTGCTCTGTTTTTATATAATATGCGAGCAATACGTATTCCATAGCTGAACTTTCGAAAAAAAATCACATAAGGAACTACATCATATCGTTGTAACCGTGTTCGAATAGCAACTGCACGGCCGAAATCTGGATTGTTGACCATGTTATGAAAAGCTGATACTAATCGAAGTTGATATTCATCTGCTTGCTTCTCTCCCCATTTATTCAGTCCACGGGGATAAATGTCAATTAAGTCCCGTTCTGCAGCAGGTGAAACCTTATAGATTACCACGTTTTTTTGCTTCCTTTTTGACATGAGTCATTAGCGCCTCATCGTCCCAGGCTTTAGCTTCACCTTTTTCACCTTCAATTAGTTGACTTAACAACCATTCAGGTCCCTGGGATTCTTCCAGTTTGCGCAAAGCATCCCTGACAATTTCACTCGTTGAAGTATAACGACCACTTTTTACAAGCGATTCAATAAAGTGCTGTTGATGTTCACCCAAAGTAATACTGGTTGTACGTGGCATAATGACAATCCCCATAGAAGTTTACAAACACACACACACATACATACATACATACATACATACATACATACATACATACAACACAATAGCAATAGCAATAGCAATAGCAATAGCAATAGCAATAGCAATAGCAATAGCAATAGATATTCATATTAAACCTGCCATAGTCAAAATGCTACTCTGAAT
>CBDTVA010000495.1:0-2441 GCA_965363935.1 uncultured Gammaproteobacteria bacterium
TAAGCGTTAAGCGTTAAGCGTTAAGAAAGAGCCAAAGTTTTCTTGTTCACTATGACCCGGTATAAAACAAGCTGATTTATTATTCCAGTTTTAAAGCTTTTGCTGAACGCTGAAGGCAAAGCGCTGATCGCTAATCTTAAAATGCACTGATTCGTGGATGGATAAAAAGACCGGGATAATAATGAGTACCAGGACTGTCGCAAATGCCAGGCCGAAGGCAATTGATACGGCCATCGGGATCAAAAACTGTGCTTGTAATGAGGTTTCAAATAATAGCGGCAACAATCCGGCAATGGTCGTCAGAGAGGTCAGTAAAACTGCCCGTAATCGCTGTACTGAGGCTTCAACCAGGGCATCTTTTACCAACATGCCTTTATCTCTCAGACGTTTGTAAAAACTGACCAGGATAATGGAATCATTAACCACTATTCCTGACAGGCCAAAGATACCAAAGACAGAAAGTAAAGTCAGATCAATCCCCTGAACCCAGTGTCCCCAGATTGCCCCAACCAGTCCAAACGGAATAATTGCCATAACCACCAGAGGCCAGCCATAGGAAGAAAATACCCAGGCCAGCACTATATAGATCAGGCAAAGTCCAAGAAGACCACCGCGTTTCATATTGCTTATGGTTTTCTTTTGATCCGCCGCCCTGCCTTCGAAGCTGTAATTTATCCAGTATTTTTGTTTCAATTCAGGTAATGTTTTTTGTTCCAGAGATTCAATGATCCGATTAACGTTATTCACATCAGCATTAACTTCAGCAGACACCTCCAGAGCCAGCTCGCCATCTGCGTGTCGTAAGACTTCAAAGCCATGTCTGACAGTCCATTGTGCGACACTGGTCAGGGGCACGAACTGGCCTGCAGGTGTGCGAATATTAATCCGCTCCAGGGTATTGATTTGATCCCGTTCCCGTTTCGGAAGTTGCACTCTGACTTCTACTTCATTGGCACCATCCTGAAAAATCTGCACCAGATTGCCATCAAATGCCGTGCGTAATTGCTGGCCAATGTCAGACACCGTCAGGCCCAGAATTTTACCTGCAGGTTTAAGGCTGTATATCAACTGTTCCTTGCCATAGGGCATATCATCATCGACACCATAAACACCGTCAATGCTTCTTAACGCCTGTGATAATTCAGTAGCAGCCTGTTTTAACTGCTCATTACTGGAACCGCTAAGACGGATCGACAGATCGCTGCCCTGCGGCCCGGTTTTGCGGGATACGATAGTTAAATTTTCCATTCCCGGCGGTTTTTCCAGTTTGTTTTTCCACTGCTGGATAAATTGCGCATTACGTACACTGCGTTGATCGGATGCCTGCAATTGCAGAAAAATGGCTCCCAATTGCTCGCCGCTTTTCCGGGCACTTCCGCCACTGAAGGAACTGCCGCTAACAGTCACCGCCATATCAATTAACTTGCCACCCAGCTCCTGATTGGTTTCATTGAGTTTTTCTTCCATATGTCCGAGATAGGCTTGCGTCTGTTCTCGTGACGTACCAGACACAAAACTGACATTGGCATAGACAATTTGTGATTCCGGAGAAGGGAAAAAGGTAAAATTGATCCGACCGCCCGCTATCAGACCTACCGTAGCAATCAGACTTGATAGCAACAATGCTATTGTAATACTGCGATTATCCAGTGCCCAGCTTATAGCTTTACGAAATTTTTTCTGACGAAAATGGTCGAATGCCTCGTCCAGTCTGGCACGAATACTCTGCTGATCTTCACTGTCGCGTTTAATGTGAGAGAATGAGTAGCGCATATGCCCAGGCAATACCAGAAAACTCTCCACCAGCGAGGCCAGAATCACACAAATCACAATCAACGGAATATCAAACAGAATATTCCCCATAATACCGCCTACCATCATCAGAGGTAAAAAAGCGGCAATAGTCGTCAATGAAGACGCTATAACCGGTAAAAACATTCGTCTGGCACCGCCTTCAGCTGCCATGAGCGGTGCTTCACCTTCCTGATAATGAGTCAGGGCATCTTCACCCACCACAATGGCATCATCTACGATAATCCCCAACGCCATAATCAGACCAAACAGGCTGATCATATTAATCGTCCCGCCCGCACTGTAGAGAATGGCCAGAGTAGCCATAAAGGAAACTGGTATTCCCAGCGCAACCCAAAACGCCACCCGGGCATTTAAAAACAGATAGAGAATAAGAACCACCAGAATTAAGCCTCCACCGCCGTTTTTTAACAGCAGATAAATTCTATCCCGGATCATTTGCCAGCTTTCATCAAACACTTCCAGCTTGATGGTGGGCGGCAGGCTGGCCTGTTTTTCTATTAGCCATTGCTGCAAAGTTTCTGCGGCTTGCAGGGCATTACCGTCTTCTGTGCGTTGTAAAGCCAGCTCAACCACCGGCTGACCATTCTTGATACGCAGTACACCTTCACTGTCCGGCTGCCGTTTAA
>CBDTVA010000496.1:0-2436 GCA_965363935.1 uncultured Gammaproteobacteria bacterium
GGCTCTTCACTGGATGAATCCCTCTCTGAATTTGATGATCTTTTAGACAATGATGAACTATTTGACAGTGAAGAGCCTTTAGCCGACGAAGAGCCTTTAGCCGATGAAGCACCTTCAACGAGTGATCAGTCTTTGGCGGGCGAAGAGCCTGCAACCGAAACATCAACTAATGTCAAAGATGAAGAAGTTGTGCCATCGTTTCTCACCCAAAGCGATGCCACTGCCAGTAGTGCAGGAGCCATGTTCGGCTGGTTAGCCGGTACAATTGCTCTCTTACTGATACTTGCTGCTCAGTATTTACATGTCAATAGCACAAAACTTTCGCAAAACCCAACCTTCAGACCTTTACTGGAGTCATTATGCCCTATGACAGGTTGCCCATTACCTCTGCTAAAAGCACCCAGACAAATAGTAACAGTAAGCCATGATGTGCGTTCACATTCCAATGTGAAAAATGCTTTGGAAATACAATTAACCTTCAAAAACAAGACCACCTTTACCCAAGCTTATCCCACGCTGGAAATCATTTTTTCCAATCAGTTGGGAAATGTAATTGCACGCAGAAAGTTTTCACCCAAAGAATACCTCACGGCTAATATTCAATACACTCGCGGTCTGAAAAGCAATCAAAGCCAGGATGTGAACCTTGAGATTGCTGATCCAAACCCAGGTTCACCACTACTCAGTTTCCAGTTTAATTATCTATAATTAAATTCACAGTTCATGAAAATTGGTCCCTGGCAATTTGCCTCACCCCCGGTTTTCCTGGCACCTATGGCTGGTGTCACTGATCGGCCATTCCGACAGTTATGCCGGAGTTTTGGCGCTGCATTGGCTGTTTCAGAAATGGTAACATCCAAACCGGAACTATTAAATTCGCAAAAAACCCGTACCCGACTAAACCATGAAGGTGAAGATACTCCTGTAGCCGTACAAATTCTTGGTACAGAAGCAGTGCAAATGGCCCGGGCTGCACAATTTAATGTTCAACATGGCGCAGACATTATTGACATAAATATGGGTTGCCCGGCAAAAAAGGTCTGTAATGTTTTAGCTGGTTCAGCCTTATTAAAAGATGAACTGTTAGTCAGCGAAATTCTATCCGCTGTAGTCAAATCTGTCTCCGTTCCTGTCACCTTAAAAATCCGAACCGGTTGGGACAAGGAAAATCAAAATGCAGTCAGTATTGCTAAAATTGCTGAACACAGCGGTATTCAGGCATTAACTATTCACGGCCGAACACGTGCCTGTGGTTATCGTGGTAATGCGGAATATGACACTATAAAAACCGTAAAACAACAAGTTAGTATTCCGATCATAGCAAATGGTGATATAAACAGTGCAGAGGAAGCACAACATGTACTACAATACACCGGCGCTGATGCAATTATGATTGGTCGACAAGCCATTCAATCACCCTGGATTTTTGCTGACATCAACCATTACCTTGTAACAAAAACACATTTACCTGAACCCTCTTTGCATGATAAAAGCAAAATACTCCTTGGTCTGCTGGAAGAGCTGTATGCATTTTATGGAAAATCACACGGCGTCAGGATTGCTCGTAAGCACCTTGCCTCAGCAATAAAACCTTTGCCGGAAGGGAAACAATTCTGGCAAAAAATAAATCGCATTGATGATGCTCATAAACAATATACCATGACAAGAGATTTTTTTAATACTTGTGCATAATTCTTATATATGACGAAAGTCAAAAGAAATAAGATTATGTTTATTTATCAGAAAAATCTGACAATTTTTTTATATATAATGTCTATAATAGTTGTCATCATTCTTTAGCTTGAATGAAGATTCATAGCCGACTTCCAATACGTGCTCTTGTTAGCTATCTTAAACTTTATTGTTTACACTAAACTCTGCACAAATGTTTTTTTATTTATTGAACGTTCATTATGTATTATAAACTTTCAGCTGACTGAAAACTCAGCTTTACCAATTTAATAATCAGCCGTTATTCTGAAAATAGTTAATTCCATAGACAATAGTTCACCAATAATTTTACTTTAGGTTAATAGTCCATGCCCATTGCCCAAGACGTTTTGAACGAAATTAATGATATGGTGGCTTCCCCTGCCCACACTTCAAATGACAATGCAGTACTACGTGATTGTGTTCGTTCAGTATTGACGAATTACTTTAATGATTTGGAAGGCCATAGCGTCGATGATCTGTATCAACTGGTTCTTGCCGAAGTGGAAGCCCCGTTGCTTGAAACTGTGCTGGATCATACCAGGGGCAATCAAAGTAAGGCCGCACAAATGCTCGGTATTAACCGCGGCACATTACGCAAAAAAATCAAGCAATATAAATTAACGACTGATATTGGAGTATCTTGAATGGCGGTAATTAAAACAGCATTGCTCAGTGTTTCAAATAAAGATAATATTGTCGAATTTGCCAGGGAATTAGCAGAAA
>CBDTVA010000497.1:0-2424 GCA_965363935.1 uncultured Gammaproteobacteria bacterium
TTATTTTTCTGGAAAATATTTTTGCCCAGCATTTGGTGCACAAAACCGTCTTATCCATCATTGCCTGGTTATTATTTGCCACCCTTCTCTGGGGACGCAAACATTTTGGCTGGCGGGGAAAAAAAGCTATTAATTTCACTCTGGGTGGCTTTGTTTTTCTGATGCTGGCCTATTTTGGCAGTAAAATGGTCCTGGAGATTATTCTGCAGAGAATTTGAACTATAAATAATAAGGTTGCCTGATCCTTGGACGACATCTCTCTTAGCATTCTGTTTACCTTTTTAGGTTTACTTATTATCTTATCCGGTTTTTTTTCCGGCTCTGAAACAGCACTGGTCAGCCTCAATCGTTATCGTCTGAAGCATCTGGTCAATTCAGGACACAGTGGTGCCCGCCTTGCCAGTTCATTACTGGAACGCCCTGATCGTTTATTCGGCCTGATTCTGCTGTTTAATAATTTTGTTAATATTCTGGCCTCGGCCATTGCCACAGTCATCGGCCTGAAACTGTTTGGTGAGGCTGGAATCGCCATAGCGACCGGGGCATTAACGTTCATTATTTTAATTTTTTCTGAAGTCAGTCCCAAAACCTATGCTGCCCAGTATCCGGAACGATTTGGCTTTCTGGCAGCTTATATACTGAAATTCCTGATGTGGCTTTTTTACCCATTGGTTTATGGAATTAATTCGATTACCAATGGACTGCTGACTTTAATTGGCGTCCATAAGCCCGGAGACAATGAATCCCTGAGTCCGGAAGAACTGCGTACGATAGTAAATGAAACCGGCTCCATGATACCGGCCAAGCATCAGAAAATGCTGCTCAATATTCTGGATCTGGAGTCGGTCAAAGTCGAAGATATTATGATCGCCAGGAATGAAATCTTTGGTCTGGATATGCAGGATGACTGGGAGGATATTCTGGATCAAATTACCAATAGTCTGCACACTCGCGTGCCGATCTTTGAAGGTGATATCAATCATATAATCGGTATGATACATTTAAGAAAAGCTCTGGCAATTATTGCCAGAGCAGATGCCGGTAAAGATGATTTAAAAAAAATCATTGCCCCATGTTATTTTATTCCCGAAGCAACGCCACTGAATAAACAACTACTTAATTTTCAGCACCATAAACGCCGCTCAGCACTGGTTGTCGATGAATATGGTGATATTCAGGGACTGGTGACCCTGGAAGACATACTAGAAGAAATTGTCGGTGAGTTTACCACCGATCCATCAGATACTCTTATGAAAGAAGTACATCCCCAGGAAGACGGTACTATTCTGGTGGATGGCAGTGCCAATATTCGGGAATTAAATCGCATGATGAAATGGCGCTTACCCCTTGATGGTGCTAAAACCATTAATGGTCTGATATTGGACTTTCTGGAATCTATCCCTGAGCCAGGCACCAGCGTATTAATTGACAATTATCCTATTGAGATAATACAGATTACCGGAAACACTGTGAAAACTGTTAAAATTGCGCCGCAGATCAAAAGAAAAAAAAGTGCTGAATTATTAAAATTTCATGAGAAAGAATCATCCGGATAAGTTGTATAACTAACCTTAACGACCGTTTATCGGCTATTCTGTAATGTCCGTCTGTTGCAATGGCTAATAGCCTATTAATATTCACAGAGTGTGAACAAAAGCATGAAAAACCCTGAATTGTTGACTATAGTTGAACTAAATTATTGCAAACAGCTACCAATAAGGATCTACTGCTGTGTCACAATTGAGTCTTTTATTCTTTAAAAGAAATTGCTCTTCTGATTGTTCCGGAGAAACATCAATAAAGTTCATGGGCGGGCTTCCTATAAAACCGGCTACAAACAAATTCACCGGTCGATTATAGAGTTCATCAGATGAACTGTATTGCTGAAGTTCCCCTAACTGTAATAAGGCTATTTTATCAGACATAGTCATAGCCTCTACCTGATCATGAGTAACAAAAATAGTGGTAATGCCCAATCTTCTCTGTAATCTTTTAAGCTCTGCTCTCATCAAGGTTCTAAGCTTGGCATCTAAATTGGAGAGGGGTTCATCTAAAAGCAGGATATCTGGCTTCTTAATTAAAGCTCGACAAAGAGCCACTCTTTGTTGCTGTCCTCCGGAAAGTTCGGCAGGTTTTCTATCTAATAGTTCTTCTATTTGAACTAATTTAGCCACTTCATTGGCTCTTCTTTCTCTCTCTTCTCTGGGAGTTCTCAGTAATTTTAAAGGAAATGTTATATTATCAAATGCAGTCATATGAGGATAAAGGGCATAACTTTGAAAGACCATGCCAATTTTTCTATCTTTAGGTAAAACTTCATTTACAATCTTATCTCCAAAATAAATACCTCCGGCAGTTGGTTTATAAATTCCGGCTATCATAAGTAGGGTGGTGGTTTTTCCACATCCCGAAGGTCCAAGTAAA
>CBDTVA010000498.1:0-2421 GCA_965363935.1 uncultured Gammaproteobacteria bacterium
CCGCCCTTGTCGAATCGGCGAGTGGTACCGGAAACCACCTGGGTAATGGTATCACTGCTTATCACACTCCTGCCGTCCACAGAGCCCGCCAGATCAGCAGCAATTTCAAGTAAATTTAATAACTTGCGGGCATCACCATCGGCGGCAGACGCCAGATGCTGTTTATCCTCTGAGGCTATAAACAGATTTTGACCGCCCAGGCCGCGCTGCTTATCCTGCAATACCAAATCCAGTAATTGCAGCAATTCATGCTGATTCAGGCTTTTTAATAAATAGACTCTGGCCCGGGACAACAGTGCATTATTCAACTCAAATGACGGATTTTCAGTCGTAGCCCCAACAAAGATAAAGGTACCATTTTCAATATAGGGTAAAAAGGCATCTTGCTGAGACTTATTAAAACGATGTACTTCATCAACAAATAAGACTGTGGTCTGTTGAAATACCTGATGGTGCTGACCGGCCTGTTCAATCGCCTGACGGATTTCCTTAACACCCGATAGTACGGCTGAAATGGATAAAAACTGGGCGCGTGCATAGTGAGCAATCAAACGGGCCAGGGTTGTTTTTCCCACACCAGGCGGTCCCCAGAAGATCATAGAATGCGGGTTGCCTGCTTGCAGAGCAATTCTTAAAGGTTTACCCTTCTCCAGCAAATGTGTTTGACCGATAAAATTATCCAGAGAATTCGGGCGCATCCTGTCTGCCAGAGGAGACATTGTGCCCGGCGACTCCAGCAGGTCACCCTGGTTATTGAGCACCAGCAGTACCGATTACATCTACACCCTCTGGCGCCACAAAATAAAATTGCCGATTGGAAAATGGTTTATTGATCTGAGTATTGGCAAATTTTAATTCTGTGATCTGCCCAAAACTGTCGTACATTCTCATCTGCATCAGGGTATTGTCTTTAAATGCCAATAAAACGCGTTCAAAGGTCATTTCGGGTTCCCTGGCAACTAATTGCACCCATTGATAGTCATCTGAATTGCCCACAATCACATCATCAACCTGATAATATTTATACACATTGCTGTTGCCGCTGAGCAGTAAGGCGGGTGAGTCACCAATTCCTTCATCTATGGATTTGATACTGACCTGTTCCAGTTCTACATCATAAATCCAGATATTCTGGCCATTAGAAATATATTTTTGTTCTGCAGGTGTTTTGTATTCCAGGATAAACTTGTCCGGGCGGCTAAAAATTAGCTGTCCCTGAGACTGTTCAAGCGCTTTGCCCTGGGTGCTGTGGATTGTTTGCTGAAAATCAGCCTGCATACTTTGGGTGCGCTGATAGAATTGATCCAGCGTATTATTGGCTTGTTCCGCAGCCTGAAGCATATTCGCGACGCAGAATGTGATAATAAACACAAGAAGTTGAAATTTGTTCATATAATATGATGCCAGTTTAGGGTTTATACTTTGACTCGGCAACATTATACAGGTTCAATTTGAAAGGGGTAAATTAAGTTTTGTATGGCGAATCAGAAAAATTCACCATACAAAGCAGACCTTCTTTAGCAATCAGGATTTATCCAGTTTACCAACCAGCGACAAAGTAAAATCCGAGCCCATGTATTTAAAATGAGGCCTGACATGCAAGGAGGCACGATACCAGCCGGGTTCACCTTCTACTTCAGTGACTGCAACCTTAGCTGAGCGTAATGGTCTTCTGCTACGAACTTCTTCAGCAGGATTTTCCTGATCCGCAACATACTGTCTTATCCAGGTATTGAGTTCTCGTTCCAGATCACTGCGTTCTTTCCAGCTGCCCAGATTTTCACGTTGAATGACTTTCAGATAGTGGGCCAGGCGATTAATAATAAACATATAGGGCAGTTGAGCACCCAGTTTATAGTTTGTTTCTGCTTCTTTGCCTTCCGGGTTATTAGTAAAACATTTGGTTTTTTGTACGGAATTGGCTGAGAAGAATGCCGCATTATCTGTTCCCTTACGCATAGTCAGGGGAATAAAACCTTCATCGGCCAATTCAAACTCCTTGCGATCAGAAATCAGAACCTCAGTAGGAATTTTAGTTTCAATCTCACCCATAGATTCAAAATGATGCAGTGGCAGATCCTCAACAGAGCCGCCGCTTTGAGGGCCAATAATATTAGGACACCATCTGAATTTAGCGAAGCTGTCCGTCAGGCGTGTGGCCATGGTAAATGAAGTATTACCCCACAGGTAATCTTCATGATCATTGGCAACCACCTCCTGATAATTAAAAACTTTTACAGGATTTTCATCCGGGTCATAAGGAGGTCTTAATAAAAACCTGGGCATGGTCAGACCCACGTAACGTGAATCTTCTGATTCCCTGAAAGCATTCCATTTAGCGTATTTTGGACCTTCAAATATCGACTTCAAGTCTTTAAGATTAGGTAAACCCTGGAAAGAGTCGAGATCAAAAAATGCTGG
>CBDTVA010000499.1:0-2415 GCA_965363935.1 uncultured Gammaproteobacteria bacterium
CCTTATCTTGCTAAAGCTGCCACATCGGGAAAGATCTTGCCATGTAAATATCCCCGTGAATGCTCACAAGTACACGTCTTTATAGGTAAACCATTATTTTCTAATCAGCTCATGTGCTCTCTTTGCAGTGCCTATTTTTTTCTCTAAAATTTAAAGTTATTGATAAAAATCAATCAGTGTCAATCCCATTTACAAATACCCAGATGTAAACACTTAAATGCGTAAGTATTTACCGACATTTTTCTTTTTTTATTAGTGATCAACTGGATTTTACTAATTGTTTACCCTAATATTTATAGTACAAACATTAGATTCTTATTTAGGGTCAATACCTTTTTTAGGTTAAATCAAAGTTTGGCATAATTGATTGATTTATGACTTTGGATAAGCTTAATTCCTGTCCTAATCTGGATACTGAGAGGTGTGATATGAAACGTCATCTTAAAAAAATATACAATGAATACAGTTATTTTTTTGACACTGTTTTTGTAATATTAATGATGCTTATTGTCTACATTCCCGTGTAAGCGAGAAATCACAATTGTAATTAATTCATATAAGGAGAATCAGTTTTCATATCAGTACTATTTATACCCAAACTACTTGCAAATTTTCCAAGTAGTTTGGCTTAATTAATTTGTCGGTTTTCTCAACAGTATAACTGAGTTGCAGTCCCGTTCATTTAATTGAATCTTTATTCAACCGCCTCATTTAACCGGGTTTTATAAGGGGGCAGGGCTTTAAGTATTTTCTGGCCATAAAATTTAGTGAGGATCCTTTTATCTAACAGCGTAATTCTGCCTCTGTCGGTTTCTTTACGTATCAGCCTGCCACAGGCCTGAACCAGTTTGATTGAAGCATCCGGTACGGATATTTCCATAAAAGCATTTCTGCCCTGCGATTCAATCCATTCAGTCAAAGATGCATCGACCGGATCATTTGGCACTGAAAAGGGCAATTTAGCAATAATAACATGTTCACAATATTTCCCTGGCAAGTCGATTCCTTCAGCAAAACTGGCCAGCCCCAAAATAACGCTGCCTTTACCCTGATCAATCTGTTTTTTATGATCATTAATAATCACCTGTTTATTCCTTTGTCCCTGAGTCAAGAGCAGCTTTTTCCAGATGCTGTCACTGCGTAATAGTTCATACTCTACGTCATTCATCTGCTTCCTTGAAGAAAATAGAACCAGAGTACCCTTTGAAGTATCTATAATTTTTGGCAATATTGCTAAAATTTCATCAGTATGAGCTTGATATTGACTTGCATCAGACTTCATAGCAGGGACTACAAATTCAACATTCTCCTGGTAGTTAAAGGGACTGGGCAGGATGTTAAAAAATCCCGGTACACCGGAATTTAAAATATATCGATCAAAATTTCCCAGTGCTGCGATGGTGGCACTGGTAACAACAGCGCCATAACACTGAGACCAGAGAATTTGTTCTAATGTATTAGCTGCCAATATGGGGCTGCAGAATAATTCAATGCCATGGCCATCATTTTCACTGGTTTTTTGCAGCCATCGGGCCTTGGGAGGCTGTAAACTTTTATCCGGTGCACTTTTATCAGGCGTTGTATAGACCTGAAAAAGACCCACTGCAGTTTCAGCTCTATTTTGCATGGGGGCAATTACTGGCAGCCACTGTTCAG
Source organism: uncultured Gammaproteobacteria bacterium (assembly GCA_965363935.1). Taxonomy (GTDB): domain Bacteria; phylum Pseudomonadota; class Gammaproteobacteria; order GRL18; family GRL18; genus CBDTVA01. Next base: position 1,657 of record CBDTVA010000499.1, read on the forward strand.
CCTGTTCGACTTTAATCCCGGTTATATCTCCATCAAGGGTGTTTTTGAATGTGGTGTTAATACATTCCAGTTGCCTGTACAGACCTTCGAATTGCTTGAGCAAGTGATGACATTGCTCCTGCAATATCCCAGGAACCTGTCCAAATTCAAAACGAAATACTTTTTTAGCGTTATTATCGGCGCTACTGCCACTATTGGAAAATCGATTTTCTGGAAACTTGAATTGTTCAAGCAGTATTTGCAGCTGTTTAATCTGCTGTGAAATTTCTTTAGCCTGATCAGGAAAATTTTTTATTATCTGCTGAATTTGCCCGGGTGGCTTAACTAACGAAGAGAAATTGTTCAATGAAGCATTTACCTGTTCCAGCCATTTAATTGTGCTATTAATATGAAATGAGAAACTAAAGTGGTTGATTGCTTTTTCCGGCAGGTGATGACCTTCATCAAAAATATAAATGCAGCCATCCGGAGGCGGGAGTATAAAACCTCCGCCCATATTCAGATCGCTTAAAACCAGATCATGATTGGCAACAATACAATCCACCTTGAAAACTGACTCCCGGGCTTTGAAATAAACACAATCATCATAAAAAGAACAGCGTTTGCCACTGCACTGATATTGATCAGAGGTAAGCGGTGACCAACTGCTGTGAGCAATAGCATCATCCCAGCTGTCGAGCTCACCATCCCATTTTTTCTTTTTCCAGGCCTGATACAGCTCATCATATAGCTGCATATCATCCTTATTGTTGAGCAAGG
>CBDTVA010000500.1:0-2405 GCA_965363935.1 uncultured Gammaproteobacteria bacterium
CAGGTATTGCCACCATGGAACATTGCGATAACGGCATTCATGAAGATATTGAGCAGGACCAGGAAGCATCCGATGAGCTGCGCAAGCGAATTAGCCAGCTCGAAGAAGATGTCGAAGCACTGGAGATTGATGACCAGCACCTCGAAGCTGTAACCACGCAGCATGATCAGGCACTGCAGGACAAGGCAAAAACGGATGCAAGCCTGGCCAACTATCAAACCGGTATTGAAGAATATCAGGATACAGCACCCAGGCTTAATCGTTATCTGAGCAAAAAAGGCCGTGGTTCTTTCTGGCGTTCTTTAAGTTTTATTCTCGCAGCAGTCTCATTAGCTCTCTGGTGGATTCTGGTGAAAATGCCTGATGCGGCCATTTATACGCAGGTCAGTGACTTTCTGCCCAGTAACCTGAGCTGGTTTGAGGCGCAACATTATCTGTATCTCGGCGTAGCCTTCGGTGTTCTGTTTCTGGCATTATGGGCAGCCATTATCAGCCATAAAGGCAATGTAACACGCCTGGGCAAATCCGGTTCCGATCTGGCTGAAAAAATGCAGTCCCTTGATGCTGAACGTGCTGTAGAAGCGGATGAAGCGCGCATTATGCTGATTAAACGAGTCGCAAAGACACTGTCTGACGAACAGGAATTAGTCGCTGGCACCGAGCCTGATTTGAACTTTCTGACCCAGCAGCAGAACACACAATCCGAGCAAATAAGCCGGCTTTCTTCTGAACTGGTTATTGAACAGGATCGCGTCAACCGGGCGACAGAATTACAGGAAAAAATGACCGGCCTGCATGGGCAGATTGCTGAGAAAGAATCTCGCAATCAGGTTCGTGAGCTGGCTTCTGAACTCCTGATGAGAGCAACCCGGCATCTGTCAAAGCGTTTTAATCATATTGTTCGCGATCATGTAGGCAAGACACTGCCGCTGTTCACTGAAAACCGTTATGAACATTTGCAAATTGATGATGATCTGACTGTACGGGTGTTTTCCAACGAGAAGCATGATTTTATGGAACTGGATGAAATTTCCAGCGGTACTCAGCGACAAATCATGCTGGCTGTCCGCCTGGCACTGTCACAGGAAATGGTCAGTCGTAAAGTGCATAGCCGTCAATTCCTGATCCTGGATGAGCCGTTTGCCTTTTTTGATGCAGAGCGAACCGAAAAATCCCTGGCAGTACTACCGCAATTGAGCCAGGATTTGACCCAGATCTGGATTATTGCCCAGACTTTCCCTGAGCAAATGAATTTTGAACTCAGTATTAATTGTGAGCGCGATACCGTAGCAAAAATAAACTGATGGTAAAAAAGACAGGGATGTCCATACATCAATAAACCAGCTTATCTCCGCTTTGAGAGTGTTTTTGCAGGTCGGGTTAGCAAAGCGTAACCCGACAAGATGTCTACCGATATTGTCGGATTACGTGCATTAAGCCATATTTTTTATTGTATTCAAGGAGACCGGCAATGCAATATAAGCCACTGGGAAACAGCGACTTCAAAGTCAGTACCATTTGTCTGGGAACCATGACCTTTGGTGAACAGAACACCGAACAGGAAGGTCATCAGCAACTGGATTATGCTATTGCACAAGGTGTTAATTTTATTGATACCGCGGAGCTTTATGCCATTCCACCCTGTGCTGAAACCTACGGCAATACTGAACGAATTATTGGTAGTTGGTTAGCAAAACGGGGTAAGCGCGATGATGTTATCATTGCCAGCAAGATTGCCGGTCCAGGACCTGACTGGATCCCCCATATACGAGGCGGCAGCAGCCGCTTTGATGGAAAAAACATTACTCAGGCACTGGAGCAAAGTTTAACACGCCTGCAAACGGACTATATCGATCTGTATCAGCTGCACTGGCCAGAAAGGAATACCAATTTTTTTGGTCAGCTGGGCTATCAATATGATGACAAGGCGCAGCCAATGACCCCTGTCAGGGAAACGCTGACCGTCCTTGCAGAGCAGATCAAGCTGGGTAAAATTCGTTATATTGGTCTGTCCAATGAGACGCCCTGGGGTATTATGGAATTTGTGAGAGTGGCCAGAGAGTTATCACTGCCGCGAATCGTTAGCGTACAAAATCCCTATAGCCTGCTGAACAGAACGTTTGAAGTGGGTAATGCGGAAATTGCCCATCGTGAGCAGGTGGGTTTGCTGGCCTATTCTCCCCTGGGCTTTGGTGTTTTGTCAGGAAAGTACCTCAATGGCGCCAAACCCGAATCGGCACGAATCACCCGCTGGCCCGATTATACCCGCTATAGTAATGCCCAGGCTGTTGCTGCAACTGAGGCTTATGTGGCACTGGCCAGACAGCAGGGTATCGAGCCGCCAAAGATGGCTCTGGCTTATATAAATTCACGTCCTTTTTTAACGGCCAATATTATTGGTGCCA
>CBDTVA010000501.1:0-2382 GCA_965363935.1 uncultured Gammaproteobacteria bacterium
ATTCCATGAAAGATGTTCCGGTCGAATTCCCTGAAGGCCTGCATCTGGCTGTTATCTGTGAGCGCGAAGATCCCCGAGATGCTTTTGTTTCCAATAAATACGCTCAATTGGACGATTTGCCGCAAGGTGCAGTGGTTGGTACGTCCAGTCTGCGCCGTCAAAGCCAGTTGCTTAAATATCGCCCGGATCTGCAAATTAAGTTTTTGCGCGGCAATGTGAATACCCGTTTACAAAAGCTGGATAATAATGAATATGATGCCATTATTCTGGCCTCTGCCGGTCTAATCCGTCTGGAAATGAAACATCGTATTAGCAGTTATCTGACACCTGAGCAGAGCCTGCCCGCCATGGGTCAGGGAGCCGTCGGTATTGAGTGTCGAGTCAATGATGCACAGACGCAGCAATTAATTGTCCCGCTGGCTCATAAAGAAACCACTATTCGGCTCACGGCAGAACGTGCCTTGAATAAACGCCTGGAAGGCGGTTGTCAGGTACCCATTGGCGGATATGCCGAGCTGGATGGTGAGCACTTATCCATGCGTGCTTTTGTCGGCTCACCTGATGGCAAGAAATTAATTGAAGGTACTGTTGCCGGTCCGGCAGATCAGGCTGAACAGCTTGGCATTCAATTGGCAGATGACCTACTTGCCAAAGGGGCCAAAGAGATTCTGGATGAAGTCTATAAAAACGGTATTTAAGTTTTTATTAAACAGCAGAAATAATGATATCCATCAATGTGCGTTCATAAATCGTTAACCTGTTAAAAGAAGGACTGTTATGAGATTTTTTAAAGCCAGAATATCACTGATTATTTTCTATACCGGTATAGTCTCTATCAGTGTTCTCCACAGCCGTTTTACCCAAGCCACTATTGTTGACTCAGTTGAGCTACCTGCCCAACAGCAAACCTGGTCATCCAGTCAACTCTCCACAGGTGGAATGTCGGTACAACCACAGACCATCATGTTTAGCTCAAAAAAAGACATTACTCATGCTTTGTGGATGGCTAAAAAATCCCTCAAGGCGGGTCAGTTTAAAAATGTTATTTCCATCTCACAGCAGATCCTTAACAAAGAGGCTGATAATATCAATGCGCTGGCCTTTATGGCTGCGGCACACCGTGTTTTGGGAGATGATGAGCGTTATCAAAAAGAGGCAATGCAATTAAAACGACTGGCGCCTGAATCACCTGCTCTATACCTGAGTATAGCAACAGCCTATGCAGCGATAAACAATCCACAGCAGTCAGAAGCGGTTTATCGACAGGGTTTGCAGGTCGTTGCGGAAAAAACTGAGCTTAGTATGGGATTGGCTGTTCTATATCAACAACAGGGACAAACAGAAAAGGCATCCAGGCTATACAAAACAGTTCTGCAAACAAGAGGACTGGCTGACCAGGACTTCCTCAATGCCAGTTTTGCGCTTTGTCAGATAGATTTAAATAACAAAGCCTACGACAAGGTCATACAACGTGCCACAAGCATTACGCAACTTTATCCGCCTTTTCCCCAGAGCTATAAATTCCTGGCCATGGCTTACAATCAGCAGGGTAAACCTGAGCAGTCAGTTAAGGTCTACAGGAAATTACTGGATGTTAATCCTGCTATTCCCGCTGCCTATCAGCAGCTGGCACTATTGTACGCGAATCAACTCAAGGATTTGAACCGGGCTCTGGGCTACGCACTACAGGCGGCACAGAAATTCCCTGACGATGCCAGATCACAGGATATACTGGGTTGGGTTTATTATAGTCAACAACAATTCCCTGCTGCACTAAAGCATTTCAGCAATGCAACGCGGCTAAACGCCAGTGTTGCTGATTATTTTTATCATCTGGGTCTGGTTTATCAGAAAATGGGCAATAACAGCGATGCACAAGCAGCCTTTATGCGATCTATGGCGTTATTGGGAGAGGGATCACCAACTGTCTTTAGACAGGAACTCAAAGAACGTATACAACAGACACACTAAAAAAGCCGCCTAATGTTTATTTGGGCGGCTTTTTTCTCCAAGGCGTCGGTTGTATCAGACAGAACGCCTGCGCCGCAGACCAAGCAGGCCGAGCAGGCCACTGCCGAAGAGCAGAAGCATGCCGGGTTCGGGGACAGAACCAGGTTCTATATAAGCCTGGATCTCACCACCACCAAGCTCATAGATGTAAGAGCCACTGCCAGCCCAGAAATGACCCAGGGCGCCAAAGCCCATACCCTCTACATATTTATTGGTTCCCCCGGCTTCGGTGTAGGCAAACCGGTTCCATTCGTTCCATCCCGTCTCTATCGCTGCGGTAGCCGAGTTGTCTCCCTGCCCCCACTGTGCAATGAAATTGGAGGTCATATCAGAGACAAAAACATAACCGTTCACCCATTCCATGCCATCACC
>CBDTVA010000502.1:0-2378 GCA_965363935.1 uncultured Gammaproteobacteria bacterium
TTATACCAGTAGTTCTTATACCAGTTCGACAGCCACTCAGCATTACACACGAATATTTTTCACTTCTTCATAGGCTTTTAATAATTTATTACGCACCTCAAGCATTGCTCCGAAAGCAACGCCAGCCTTCTCAGAAGCAATCATCACCTCTACCAGATCCACGCCTTCCTTGCCAGAAACAAAATCATTTTTCAGGTCACCTGAAGCTCTTTGAACAGTATTCACCTGTTGAATTGCTGATTTAAGCAAACTACTGAATTCAACCTTTTGAGCTGTCTGATCCTTAGCGCCTGGCAAACCTTCATTGTTAATTTGTATAGGTGTCACTTTAGCAGCAGCCATATCAGCCATTGAACGCATTTGTAACATCAGGCTGGAGGTATTAATCTCATTACTCATTGAACTATCCTCTGGTACAGTTTTTATCGTGCTAAGGCTGAAAGTATTCAAGCGTCAAAAATATCACTGATTATTAGCAAGCACACTCTATCTCTTATGTTAAGCAGTTTTCGCGCCAAATCCACCCGGAACCACAATTCCGTCATCACGCATTTTTGCCAGTTTATATCTCAGGGTTCTCTGACTAATGCCGAGTTTTTCTGCCGCCATCTTCCGATTGCCCATTGTTATGTGTAATATTTCCAGAATTTTGTCAAATTCCCGACCGCGTAATTCATCATTTAAGGTTTCAGAACTATTGTCAGCAGACTGTACAGGCACTTCGGATGACTGTAGAGATGTGCCGTATGCTGCTGGAGAATTTTCTACCTGCGTAGTTGCTGCACCCAAATAATTTATCTCAGAATGACTTTGCGAAATTATCTCCATAGGCATATCTGCTGGCGTAATGACATTATCCATATGCAGGATAAAAGCGCGCTGAATAACATTATCCATTTCGCGAATATTTCCGGGCCAGGAATTATTGATCAGCTTCTGTTGCGCTTGTTTAGAAATTTCCGGTATGGCGCAGCCATTTTGTTTGGCAATTTTATTAATAATATGCTTTGCCAACGGGATAATATCGTCTTTTCTATCTTTTAGATCTGGCAGAGTGATGGGAAAAACATTCAGGCGATAAAACAAATCTTCTCGGAACTTATGTTCCTGAACCTGGTGATGAATATTGCGGTTTGAAGTGGCCAGAACCCGCACATCCAGAGGTATCAGTTCCTGACCACCCAGACGCTCTACTTCTTTTTCCTGCAGCACACGCAGCAGTTTCGCCTGCAAACCCAGATCCATTTCAGAAATTTCATCCAGGAGCAAAGTTCCGCCCTGAGCCTGCTCGAATTTACCGGAAGACGCCTTATAGGCTCCGGTAAAAGCGCCTTTTTCATAACCAAACAGAGTTGCTTCCAGCATATTTTCCGGGATAGCAGCACAGTTTATGGCTACAAAAGGTTTTTTTGCCCGACTTGAATTATTATGTATAAAACGTGCCAGTACTTCTTTACCGGTGCCGCTGGAACCTCCAATCATGACCGTTGCATCACTGGCTGCCACTCGTTTTGCCAGTTGGCTGATGTTTTGCATTTTGCTTGAATCGGCAATCATTTCATGCTCTTCAATGCTTTTACCAATATAACGACTGACCACCGACACCAGCACTTCGGCTTCAAAGGGTTTCACCAGATAATCTACCGCACCATCTTTCATTGCCTCAATGGCCTTACTGATCGTGCCATAGGCAGTCATTAATAAAACCGGCAAATCATAAAGCCGCTTAATTTGTTTCAGCAGTTGATGACCGTCCATTTTGGGCATCTGCACATCACTGATTACAATGTCTATCTCACATGCTTCATCAGTAGCCAGGTGTTCCAGTGCAGCTCGGCCGTTATCTGCTTCCAGCACATTGTAGCCCCCCAACTCCAGAGTATCAGTCAGTGCTTCACGCAATGCTTCATCATCTTCGACCACCAGAATCAGCGGTGCTTGCGGATTGTTTTTCTTCAGGCTTTTTTTCTTCTCAAGCAGGCAATTATCAGTCATTATGATCTACTCCTATCCTGTTTGTTGTTTCTGACACACTCTTTTTTACAGAGCGTCTGTATTTGCGTTGGGATGCGTATTCTAAATACACTGCCTGAAGGATTCAGGCCGGATGAATCTGAGCTTTCCAGCCAGAGTTCGCCTTCATGGGCATTGGCTATGGCTTTAACTACTGCCAGTCCTAATCCTGTGCCGTTTTCTTTTGTGGTAAAAAAGGGCTGAAAGATTTTTTCGATATTGTCCGCTGTAATACCGGTTCCATTATCATGAATGATAAAGTCAATTGCCCCCTTCAATGGCTGCGTCACTTTTACAGAAACTTCTCCCGGCTCTCTTGCAACATTACTGCTCACGGCATGAATGGCATTATTAACCAAATTCAC
>CBDTVA010000503.1:0-2375 GCA_965363935.1 uncultured Gammaproteobacteria bacterium
ACTTGCTTGCTCAGAATGCCCGCATAGTACTGATATTGCTCAAGTTGCATCAGTTCGTAATCTGCAGCACCTTTATCTTTCAGTTGCTCTATTGTTATCAACATTGTGTGTTGCAATGGGTATTAAGGAAAAAGATGACAAATCAATCACTGCGTGAGCGATTTGGACTTTCTGAAAGAAGTGGTAATACGGTTTCACAGATTATTTCGACAGCTGTTGAGCAGGGGCTTGTTAAAAATGATCCTGGTGCGCCAGATTCTCGGAAATATGCCAGATACATACCAAATTGGGCATAATTTTATTTCATTTCTTTTGTATATATTATTGTATTTAAAGATAACTTATTGATAAATTGAACTATTTTTATTTCATTGCAACCGGAAGTACATCATTAGTAAAGGCTTGGCTAAGAGGCAGATAAGTGATTAACAAATCAAATGAATGGGTATTTCAAAACGATATAATTCAGCAAATGGTGAATAATGGCTGGCTACTGGGAAAAGCAGAAAACTACAATCGTGAACTGGCCTTATATTCAGACGATCTCCTGGCTTTTGTGCAGGACACTCAGGATGCCCAATGGCAAAAGTTCTGCAAGCTCTATCCCAATGTTCCCGAGCAGAAGTTTTTACAACGTGTCGCCTCGCAATTAAATAAAACGGATCCAAATGCGGCCAATAAAGAAATGCGTTCTTTTGGTACTTTAGGTGTGCTGCGTCATGAATTGCGTGATTGGGGAACTCGCTTTAGCTTGTGTCAATTTAAACCCGAACATGACTTAAATCCCGATACCTTAGCCCGTTATCAGAAAAACCGTTTACGCATTGTACCTGAGCTGGTTTATAGCCCCTGGTGTGCTGAACAAACAGCGACTAAAGATGGTGAAATAGAGCAGGGCGTTCGCGCAAAAAAATGGCGCATTGACCTGGTATTATTTGTTAATGGCCTGCCCATAGCCACGCTGGAATTAAAGTCAGAATTTAAGCAGGCTGTACAAAATGCCATTAAGCAATATAAGACCACCCGTTTCCCCATTGTTCCGGTTACCAAAAAATCAGAACCCTTATTAAGCTTTAAGCGCGGTGCGCTGGTGCATTTTGCGGTCAGTCAGTATGAAGTGTATATGACGACTCGTCTGGAAGGGAATGACAGATTCTTTTTACCCTTTAATAAAGGCACTAAAGATGGTGGGGCTGGGAATGACGTGCCGGAGGATATTAATCAATACGCCACCGATTATTTATGGAATGAGGTATTATTGCCTGATAATGTCTTAACTATTCTGGCTCGCTATGTGCATTTACAGATTGAAGAGAAAGAAGACTGGCAGGGACGCAAATATAAAAAGGAAACCCTGATATTTCCTCGTTACCATCAATGGGATGTGGTCAATAAATTAGTGAGTTCAGCACATAGTGAAGGCCCCGGACATAAATACCTGATCCAACACAGCGCAGGCTCCGGGAAATCCAACTCCATTGCCTGGGTAGCCCATCAATTATCTGCACTTTATGATCACAAAGGGAATAAACAATTTAATTCAGTCATTGTTGTCACCGACAGAACTGTACTGGATGATCAATTGCAGGATACCATTAATCAGTTTGAACATGTGGATGGCGTTGTCGGGCGTATTAATAGAAGTGAGGGCGATGGTTCCAAATCAGAAAAACTCGCTGCTGCTCTGGAAGCATCACAAGCCATTATTATTGTCACCATTCAAACCTTTCCCTATGTATTAAAAGCCATTGAAAATAGCGTCAGTTTAAAAGAATGCCAGTACTCCATTATTGCCGATGAGGCACATTCATCACAAACCGGCTCTACCGCACGTCAATTAAAAGAAGTATTGATGATGGATGGCTCTGCAGGCAACAATGGCGACGACAATACACTGAACACAGAAGACATTCTCGATGCTGCTGTTGCTTCACGCCGAGTATCGAATAACCTCAGCTATTTTGCCTTTACTGCGATCCCTAAATCCAAAACGCTGGAATTTTTTGCTTGCTCATGCGGTTATATTATCTAGACCGCTTGTGGACCGCTATAGGGTGTCAACAACTCACAACAACTGAAAGCAATTAGCAACAAGAATCAACACAAAAAATGATATAACATGCTGAAATTTAATGATAAACAGTCTGTTCTAAGTTGACTCTTGTGGAATGAAGTTTTGGCTGGTGGAAGCAAAACATGTGTTAGGATGGCGTAGCCCTAATGTGATGTATGCCAATGCCATTAATCCAAATCTTAAACTTTTATTGAAAAACTTCAGATTAAGTGATGATATTGCTTTCAGATTTTCAGAACAAAGCTGGAACGAATGGCCCTTAACTACGAAAAAATTCACAGGCTGGTTGAATGACATTGAT
>CBDTVA010000504.1:0-2366 GCA_965363935.1 uncultured Gammaproteobacteria bacterium
CCAGGGGCTGGACGCAGTCAGCACCGCGTTCCCGGCGGCGCAGCCGCCGAGAACGCCTGCATCACTGGCAAAAAAAGCTTGGCTGAGGCCCTTTTCAGCCAAGCTTTTTCTGTACATGTGGATGCTCCGTTATAATTTATCACTGTTTGAAAGTTTTTCTTCAATACTCATAAATGTGGAATATCCAGAATTACTAATAGTTTCCTTTAGTTTTTCAACGTAATCAAATTTTATTTTGTTTGGGAGGTTATTTGCAAACTGGAACATGTAATTATTAATATCTTCTGATTCAAAATAATCATCTTTTTCTCCATAATTTTCAATATAAAGATAGCCATCCTCAAAAGCTTGTTCAACACCTTCTATTATTTCAATGATTAAATCGCCAATTTGTATGGGTAATTTATCCCATAAGCCTTTAATTTTTTCCAGTTGTTTTAATAACTCTTGTTCAAATCCATTGGGTTCATATAGTAAACCTTCGTCAGAAAGTATGTTATCAATTGTTTTTGATACTCTATTAAACATAGTTAATGCTTCTTTATTACTGGCAAATTGACCATTGATATTGTCAATAAAACTTTGAGGAGCAAATTTAAAGATTAAGTTAATAAGGTCATCTTTCGTGAGTTTTTCTAGATAATTACGTACCTTATTTGTTGAGTCAACCTTGCTCATGATTCTCCCAGTATCTAACAGTTTTGTTTATCTATATTCGCAGTAATTTCGTTTCGTTTACCATTATAACAAGTTCTTCATAAGATCTGTTTAGTTATACCCCGATATTGTGTGTTATTCGAGGGCGTTCTATTCAGCTTGCACTTCTTTTCTGTATAACCCACAATTATGAGTGCTAAACAGTTTATGGGTAAAGCTCATGCAATACCCATTTAATGAATGTCTATTAAGCCTTACTATTTATCTTTTTAAAACTCTTGTTCTTTTCTCATTAGAGATAGGAAATGACACAGAAGTGCTTTGGAGTGCGGGTTGGCTGATCAGGGGATTGCTCAGGCATGGATGCCTGGGCATAGCGGCGCATGGATGCGCTTGAAGCGTCCCCTGATCAGCCAACCCGCACTCCAAAGCACGGTTTTAAAATCTCCCCACTAGCTGCTAAAAAAAACCTTGAATTTAAAACCCGCTCAAATTCTCTACAGGAAAACTCAACTGCTCTGAGCCGGTTATTCGCTTCAGAATTTGTTCAATAACAACAATATCATTATCAAATGAACCATGAGCTAAATCGATATGACTTCCTTTTCGGGATGTCTGCACGACAGCATCTTTTTTGTCATGCAGCTTGAACTTCACTGGTGATGAGCTGCCTGTCGCAAATTCCAGCCACTTTTCAATTTCACGCTTTTGTACGCTATTAAACACGTCATCGTCCTGATCTGCATTTGCGATATCCCATGCAGCAGCCATTCCCAGTAACGGCATTTTGTGGATGTCTTCAAGGGCCCGGCTGACCAGATAAAGCAGAGATTTCCTGTAAATACCGCCTACGTTGTCAGCCAACTCCCTTTCATCGTCCATCATGTTAATAAACAGATTTTTTTTATCTAATATATTTTTATTATGTGCTTTCACATAATTTCTATTAGCAAATTCGACCGTACAGGCCGGAGCCAATAAAGTCGCTGAAGTTATCTGCATGTTTCTCTTTTTCAGCTCGTTTAACCAGTGACCTAACAATATTGACCCGGCTGAATGACCTATCATGTGAATCTCTATATTGTATTTTTTTGATAAATCTTTAAGCGCCTTTGACAGGATAACCATGCCTCCAGGTCTTGTATTACCACGTTGAGGGTAACCTCGCACTGCACGGTCATTGGCATCACAGGCATTTTCTTTCATCTCAGACCATAAACCACGCACAATTATTCGCCGGGCAACCGCTTCAATGGCACGATTTGCTGCTTCAAAAGCCACATCAAAAATTCCTGTTGCACGACTTTCGGCACGTTCAACACCTGCTTTGCGAAAAATACTATTAACGTGATCCTCTATCTGATGTTTAATGGTTTCCAGTAATCCGCTTTTCCAGCTGACAAAGAGCGGATAAATTCCGTTTGCCTTAAAATAAGGAGCCATAACTCGAATCCGGTTTATGGAATCCTGTTCCGAATTCAGTCCTCCATGGGCATAAATAGCAATTTTTTTCGCCCCTGGAGTTTCCTTTAGCCACTGCTCAATATGTTCATAACAAATAATCCGCGCTGAATCATCAGGTCCTTCTGCTGTGACAATCGTGCGCTTCGGACGACCGTCGTTAGCAATGACCAATGTGTGCTGGTAAGCTTCTTCTTCGCTCCAGGGTCTGACTTCAATATTATCATAAGAGTAATGTAAAGCATTTT
>CBDTVA010000505.1:0-2364 GCA_965363935.1 uncultured Gammaproteobacteria bacterium
TATTGATCAGCTCATGGCAGATTATCAGTCACGGGGAGTGGAACTGGTAGAGGTCAGCAGCGGTTTTCGTTTTCAGGTTTCTCAAACAGCTGCTCCCTGGGTATCTCGCCTTTGGGAAGAAAAGCCGCAAAAATATTCCCGTGCTTTACTGGAAACTCTGGCACTGATAGCTTACCGTCAACCTATCACTCGCGGCGAAATTGAAGAAATACGCGGTGTGAGTGTCAGCAGTCAAATTATGCGTACACTGGTTGAGAGGGAATGGGTACGGATTATAGGACATCGTGATGTGCCTGGAAAACCAGCCATATATGCCACCACCAGGCAGTTTCTTGATTACTTTGGTCTGAAAAAACTGGATGAATTACCTACTCTGGCTGAAATCCGTGATCTGGATACTATTAATGCTGAACTGGATTTTGGCGATGATTCAGATAATTCCACATCCGCTTCAGATAAGCTTGAGAATACCCAACAGGATGACTCCTTAGCAATAGAAGAAGACATGCTCAAGAGCAGCGATACCGATGAACGAATTGATATTGATGTTGAACTCAATGCGCTCAGTGAGACCTACAAACAGATTGATTCTACTAATGCCGCAGCCGTAAAGGTTGACGAAACAGCTCAGAAATCAAATATCACAGACAGTAAGGATGTAGAATCTTCTACACAAAGTAGTATTATTGAAAATCAAAATCAAAATCAAAATAAAGAAAAAGAATAATTTGTCTTTTAGCTGCAGATTTACAGTTTTGAAATAACTTAAACACCCCCAAAGCATCCTCCTCCAAAAAAATAACTATTGCTATTTTCAGCTTCAATTCAGCTCTCATGGTTATACTGCAGAAAGAATCACTATCGATGTGAACTATGCGAAATTTATTGATTATGTTAAATCTGTTATTTGTGTTCTTAACCTGTAATAAGATGAGACAAAGGAATTACCATGAATAAGCACTATACTGCTATTCTAATAGTGGCCATGCTATCTTCTCCATTTTGCCAGGCAGATGATGAGCATCAATTTGATGTTAAAGAGCTAATAGAGATGAAAAAGATAAGTTCTCTGGAATTTATTCTGCATAAACTCTCAAGTCATGGTATTGACAGACTGCTCGAAGTTGAGCTAAAGCGGGATACTTCCCGTTTAATCAACCAGCAATACATTTATGAAATAGAATATATTAATGACAAAGGTATTATATTGGAAATAGAGGTTGATGCAGTAACTGCACAAGTTTTAAAGACAGAGCGTGAGTATTGATTCATGCGTTTATTACTGGTTGAAGACGATGAAGAACTATCCACAAGTTTGCAAAAAGACTTAGGACTTAAAGGTTTTGCCGTTGATATTGCTAATAATGGTGTGGATGCTGAATTTATGGGCGATGAAGAACCTTATGATGTGGTAATCCTGGATTTGGGACTTCCACAACGTTCCGGACTTGAAGTGTTAAGAAACTGGCGCGATAAAGGTAATAAACTGCCGGTAATAATACTCACCGCTCGTGATTCATGGCATGAACGGATTGATGGGTTCAAAGCGGGAGCCGATGATTATTTGGGTAAGCCTTTTCATGTTGAAGAACTGGTGATGAGAATTCAGGCCCTATTACGACGCACTCACAATGTACCCGGACAGGGCCTGCAATGTGCTAATCTGCAACTGGATGAAGAGCATCAACAGCTTATACTTGAAAATGGCGAATCATTACAATTAACTGGAACAGAGTTTCGACTATTACGTTATTTCATGCATAACCCGGGAAAAATACTATCCAAAAACCGGCTCACCGAGCATGTCTACGATCAGGATTTTGATAAGGACAGCAATTTAATTGAAGTCTATATTAGACGCTTGAGAGATAAATTGGGTAAAGAACGTATTGTGACTCGCAGAGGACAGGGTTATATCTTTATGGCTGATATTCAATGAACTCATTGGAGCGTCGATTACAGGTAGGGCTCTCATTAAGTTTACTTATTTTGTTTGGGCTGTTATGGCTAGTGGGACAAAAGTCGATGAATGATTTAACCCATGAGTTTGTTGTATCACGACTTGAGCATGATATTGAGGGTTTATTAGTTGCTTTTGATTTTAGCCATGATGCACCACACATGCATTTTGACAGGGTTCCTCCTATCTATCAGCAACCTTTTTCCGGGCATTATTATGTTGTTTCAATCAATAATGTTCCCGTCATTTACTCTCGTTCACTCTGGGATCAGTCATTAGCAACACCCCGATTAGAAACCGGCGAACGAATATTACGATTAACTGATGGCCCGGATAATCAAAAATTGCTGCTTCTCAGTATGGGATTTAACAAGAAAGGAAAAAATATTGCCATTGCACTGGCA
>CBDTVA010000506.1:0-2344 GCA_965363935.1 uncultured Gammaproteobacteria bacterium
ATGAGTAATATTAATAGTGAATCTGAAACATTGTTGATTCAACAGGGACGTGTTAACACAGACTTACAGGAAGGTCTGATGCGAACCCGCATGATTCCTTTCAAAAGCCAATTACCCCGTTTTCGGCGAATTGTCAGACAGACAGCTAAGGAACTGGAAAAACAAGTAAATTTTAAGCTCTACGGTGAAGATCATAAAATTGACCGCCGGGTGTTGGAGAAAATGATGGCACCTTTGGAGCATCTGCTTCGTAACGCTGTTGCTCATGGTATTGAAACCGTCGCAGAGCGGGAAAAAGCAGGCAAGTCACGTAGTGGTAACATTAAGCTCATAATCGGGCGAGATGGTTCCGAGATTACTATCAAAGTCGTTGATGATGGTGCCGGGATTGACATTGATGCTGTACGGCACAAGGCCATTGAACATGAGTTGATGATACAGGAATCCAACCTGAGTGATAAGGATATTATGCAGTTTATTCTGAAAGCGGGTTTCAGTACGGCTTTAGAAGTCAATCAGATTTCGGGCCGTGGTGTAGGTATGGATGTAGTGAAAAATGAAATCAAGCAGCTCAATGGTACAATGGAAATTGAATCAGAAGCTGGAAAGGGGACTGTTTTTGATATCCACATGCCGCTTACCATGTCAGTTAGTCGTGCCTTGATGGTGGAAGTGGGGGAGGAAATTTTTGCCATACCACTGGTCGGTATTGAGAATATTATTCGTGAGAGCAATGATATTTTACAACAGTTGATCGCGAGTAATGACACTTATTATCAATGGCAGGATGAGCTATATCAATTTATGCACCTTGGCACCGTATTAGGGCTCAATAAACCTTCTCTTCCGGGTGAAAAAAATAAGGCTCCTATTTTGTTGGCACGTTCCGGGGAGCATCGTGTTGCCCTGTTTGTGGATGGACTGATGGGCAGCCGGGAAATTGTAGTGAAGTCGGTTGGACCTCAATTGAGCACCGTGACCGGTGTGACAGGTGCGACAATTCTGGGTGATGGTAAAATAGCTCTGATTCTGGATCTGGGCGTACTGGCCCGTGAAGGTGCTGCAATGAAGAGTGCTGTGGAACAAGGCATTGAAGTTGCAGCGAGTAAAGACAAAATATCGACCGTTATGGTGGTTGATGACTCAATTACAGTACGCAAAGTTACGCAACGCTTGCTGCAGCGTTATAACTACAAAGTGATTACGGCCAAAGATGGTGTGGATGCTATTGCTGTTTTGCACGAAACGATCCCGGATGTTATGCTGCTGGACGTTGAGATGCCGCGTATGGATGGTTTTGAATTAGCGACTCATATGCAAGATGATGAAAAATTTAAAGACATACCGATTATTATGATCACTTCCCGAACCGGCGATAAACACCGGGAGCGGGCGATGAAGATAGGGGTTAATGAATATATGGGCAAACCGTATCAGGAACATGATCTGATCAGTAATATCAAAAAGTTAACGGACATTTGACTTAAACCTGAAAGAGATTGAAATGTAGAGGTCAGATGCAAATACTTAATGGTGTCAATATTGTTATTGCTTCTGGTTCTGCACAAGTTCAGAAATATTTGCAAGAAGCGTTTGTCAAGCGAGGTGCTATCATCAGGCTGTGCGGTTTTCTGACTCAGCAGTTTGTACAAAAACTTGAACTGGAATCGGAAGCAGATGTCATCCTGATTGATATGGATGATAGTTATGAAGAAGATGAAGATGCTCTGGATCTGCTTCTGGAACGAATTGAGTTGCCAATTTTGTTCCATGATAATAATTTTAATAACATTAATAACCCGGAACAGGGTCATGGTTTTTCAATCCAGGTCATTGATAAACTTTCCCATAAACTGGCTGAATTGAATGAAATCAAAAAGACCAGGCCCGTAGCGGATGAGCCATCTGCTGCTGAGAAATCATCAATAGATAGTCAGGACACTCCTGATTTTGCAGCACAACTGGCTGAACATGAACTTTTAGAAAAGCGATTATTGTCAGCTTATAAGGAGTCTTTGGCTGAGAATGAGAAGGAGCCTTTAGTGTGTGAGGAGCCTTCAGCGGGAAAAGAACCTTCAGCGGGAAAAGAGTCTTCAGCTGGAAAAGAGCCTTCAATAGGAAAACAGGAAAAAGAACTAACAATAGGCGATAAAGAAAACTCTGATGATTTAGTGCTACTGTCATTACCCTCAGACAGAAAAGAGACAAAATCTGATAATGATGTGCCAGAACAGCTTGTTAATGTTTGGGTTTTAGGGGCCTCAATCGGTGGTCCGGAAGCAGTAAAACGGTTTTTGGCGAGAATTCCGGCAGAATTACCCGTAGCATTTGTGCTGGCTCAGCA
>CBDTVA010000507.1:0-2344 GCA_965363935.1 uncultured Gammaproteobacteria bacterium
GTCTTACCCACCTGAGTATAAATGAGTCCGGCCAGAGCCAGTGCAATAACTGCAATTGAGACGATAATTTTATCGTGATGCAGGCTCCATTTAAGCACGGGCTGATAAATAGCAAGCAATTTACGCACAATCCAGGGTTCCTGGTGTGACGGTTTGCCTAAAATAAAAGAAGCCAGGGTTGGAATAATGGTTAAAGATAATAGTAACGAACTACCCAGAGCAAAAATAATGGTAATAGCCACGGGCACAAATAGTTTCCCTTCTAAACCTTCCAGGGTCAGCAAGGGAAGGAATACCGTCATAATAATCAAAATACCGGAAATGACAGGGGTCGAGACTTCTTTTAAAGCACGGAAAATAATGTGCATTTTGTGCAGCTGTCCCTGTGATTTTTCTGCGTCTTTTTCCTGATGTGAGACAATGTTTTCAACCACCACAACCGCAGCATCCACCAGCATACCAACGGCAATTGCCAGACCGCCCAAGGACATTAGGTTGGCAGACAAACCGTACCAGCGCATAAGAATAAAGGTCATTAAGGCTGCCAGGGGCAGAATCAATGCCACGGTTATTGCCGCTCTCAGATTGCCTAAAAAAAGCAGCAACACGATCATGACCAGAACAACTGCTTCAGCTAAAGATTTAGAAACGCCGTAAATGGCTGCATTGACCAAATCACTGCGGTTATAAAAGACCTCCACCGAGATGCCTTTAGGAAAAGCTGATTCCAGATCTTGCAAACGAGCTTCAATGCCGGTAATAACTTCACGGGAATTAGCCCCTTTTAAGGCCATTACCAGGCCTTGGACGGCTTCTTGCTGACCATTTTGCGTCACTGCACCATTGCGATACAGAGAATCAATTTCTACCGTGGCCAAATCCTTGATGGTAATCGCGACACTATTTTTATAATCAACAACAATGTTCTCTATGTCCGACAAATTGCTCAGATTGCCTTGAGTACGAACCAGAAATACTTCTTCACCTTCGTTCAGGCGACCGGCACCATCGTTTTTATTGTTCTGCTGCAAAGCCGTAATCATATGATCCAGACTGACATGAAATGTATGCAGTTTTTGATAGTCGGGTTTTACCACAAAGGTTCTGGTAAAGCCGCCTAACATATTAACATCTGCAACACCTGGTACTGAGCGTAGTGCCGGACGGATGACCCAGTCCAGCAGGTCACGTTTTTCCATATTATTAAGCGTATTACCTTCTATGGTAAACATATAAACGTCGCTCAATGGTGTCGACAAGGGTGCCATTCCACCCACTACACCCTGCGGCAAATCCATATTATTTAATCTTTCGGACACCAGCTGTCGGGCCCAATAGATGTCAGTGCCTTCAGTAAAATCCAGGGTAATATCAGCAATGCCGTATTTTGCTAAAGAGCGTAGGATTTTTTGATTGGGTAAGCCTAATAATTCAAGCTCTAACGGAGCTATGATTCTTTGTTCAACTTCCGCAGGTGTCATTCCCGGTGCTTTGAAAATCATTTTTACCTGAGCGGGTGATACATCCGGAAAGGCATCAATGGGGATCTTCTGGAAAGCCTGCCAACCCCCTGCCAATACGGCAAAAACGATCAGCACAACGAGAGTTCTCTGGATAAGGAAAAATTGTAAAATTCTTGATAACATACTGTTGTCCTTATTCCTCGCCAGAAGTATTGGCGGCATCCAAAGCGGATTTGAGCGCTGTGGAGCCTTTTATATAGATATTTAAAGGCACTGCCGGTTTTGTTTCAGAAGTAAAATACAACATTTTATTGGTGATATTAATTACCTGGATTGGCAGTACCTGTATGGTCTCTTTGTGTTGTACAAATACTACCGTCCTGCCGTTATATTGACTGATTGCATTGGCAGAAATTTTATAAACAGGCTGAGTGTTTTCTGTTAAAAAGCGCACTTTAAATAATTGTCCGGAACGAAGTTTCTGATCGTCGTTTTGTACCTTAATATGGATATCTACCGATTGGGTCATAGGATCAACCATGGGATCAATATGCTTCACCAGTCCTTTTTTAGCAATAGAAACCACTTCCACTTTTTGACCCTCTGTAATATTATTGACTGTTTCCACAGGCACGCGAACCACCAGGATGATGGGGTTGGTTTCTCCAAGTGAAATAAGGGACTGATTTTCAGATACACGTTCTCCCAGTCTCACTTCCAGATCAAAAAGCTGACCGGTAATGGGTGATTTAATTTCCAGGATAGCAGGCTGTAGCTTCTCAGTTTTTTCCAGATCCTCAATTGCAGCAGCGGCCATACCAACCAGTGCCAGGTTCTTTTTAAATTGCGCTTTTTTTAAGGAAAGTTTTTTAACTTCAGAA
>CBDTVA010000508.1:0-2324 GCA_965363935.1 uncultured Gammaproteobacteria bacterium
TATGCGATTAAATTTTTTATTCAAAGAGAGTTTATTATGAAAAGATTGTTCACTGGTGTATCTGTTCTATGTTTTCTGCTACTGTCTTTTCAGCCGATATTTGCAATTGCTGAAGAAAATAAATCGACGTTTTCACAAGCAGAGCTGGATCAGATGATGGCACCTATTGCTTTGTATCCTGATTCGTTATTGTCACAAATCCTGATGGCATCAACCTATCCGGCGGATGTAAACGAAGCGGTCGAATGGTCAAAAAATAATCCAGGACAGGAAGGTGATAAGGCCGTTTCGGCAGTTCAGGACAAATCATGGGATCCCAGTGTGATGTCGCTGGTTGCATTTCCTCAAGTTCTGGAAATGATGGGTAAGCAACCGGACTGGGTGCAGAATGTGGGTGATGCTTTTCTGGCCAGTCCGGATAATGTGATGGATACAGCACAAAGTCTTCGGCGCAAGGCAAAAGACGAGGGTAACTTAAAAGACAGTAAAGAACAAAAAATAGTGGTTGAATCCACGACACCACAAACGATTATTATTGAAGCTGCCGATCCCAAGGTGATTTATGTACCCGTTTACAACCCTACTGTGGTTTATGGCACATGGTGGTGGCCTGCTTACAGGCCTTATTATTACTCTCCACCAGGATATTACTTTGGCTCAGCTGTTGTGGCAGGAATTGGCTTTGGTGTAGGGGTTGCTATCACAAACTCCCTTTGGGGAGGATGTAATTGGGGGCGTCGCGATGTCGATATTAATGTCAATCGATATAATAATATCAACGTCAATAAAAATCTCAATGCCAAAAAGAATTCAGTCAATTGGCAACACAATAGTAATAACCGGCGCGGCGTACCCTATAAAGATAAAAATTCACGGCAAAAATACAATAAAAAAAGTATCAAATCAGAAACTCGCAATAACTATCGCGGCAGAGATGCAGATCGTCAACGTGCTCAGCAGTCCTTGAAAAAACGTGGCATTGATCCAAAGGCTGAACGTCAGAATCTTTCCGGTAAAGGCGGTGATAAGGTAAGAAATCAGGTTAATAAAATTGACCGTAGTCAGCCCAAGGATAGAGGAAATTTTAAATCAGCACAGTCAAACAGAACTCGTGACAGAGCTAAAAGCATGGATAGCGGAAAAACCCATAGAAACACCAGTGACTTGCGTTCCAGTTCAGGGAATCGCCAAAAATCACGCACTACCGCACCTAAAAGCACCTATAAGAACAATGCACTTTCAGGTGCCCGAAATACACAAAGCTCCTCTCATAATATAAGCCGGGGGAAATCCAGTAACCGTTCTATGAGTAATTTTAAAGGTTCTGGCGGTCATCGTAGTGGTGGTGGTTTACGTGGCCGACGTTAACAGGCTATAGGGAGATTGAAATGAATTATGATTTAAATAACCATCGGGTGAATACAATGTTATTGTCAGACTCTTTACAAAATAAGATCAAGTTTTTAGTGTTTGCAGCTATGTTGCTTTTCCTTGTGCCTGCTTCAGTGTTTGCAGAACAAACTATCTTTTCCAGTGCTGATGAGGCTGCAAATCAGCTTTACGAAGCCATTGAGCAAAAAAACACTTTGGCCGTAAAAAAACTACTGGGTACGAAATATTTTCATCTTTTACCTCTGGATGATGTGGATGAACAGGATAGACAGTCATTTATTGAAAGTTGGAAAACATCACATCAACTGATAGCCAATGAAAAAAATCAGTATTTTATTAAGGTTGGCAAAAAAGGCTGGACGTTTCCAATACCATTGATCAAAGAAAACAGCGGCTGGCGCTTTGATACTGAAACAGGTATTGATGAAATACGCATAAGACGTATCGGTAAAAACGAATTATCTGCTATGCAGGCCGTATTAGCTTATTATGATGCCCAGAAAGAATATGCCGAGCAGGACAGAAATGGTGATGGTTCTCTGGAATATGCCCGGAAATTTATCAGCACAGATGGAAAAAAAGATGGCCTGTACTGGCCGGTTGAGGCGGGTGCCCCCTCCAGTCCACTGGGCATGCTCTTTGCCAATAAAATACCAGAACAGTCTTACCACGGTTATTATTATAAAATTTTACAGGCACAAGGGCCAAATGCCCATGGCGGCGCATACTCCTACCTGATAGGTGAAAGGATGAAATCAGGTTTTGCCTTAATTGCCTGGCCTGCTGAATATGGGAATTCCGCTGTAATGAGTTTTATGATCAGCCATAATGGTGTTTTATATGAAAAAAATCTTGGCCCGGAGAGTGATCAGATAGCTGAAAAAATGCAGGCATTTGATCTGGATTCAAGTTGGGTGATTTCAGAAGAAAGT
>CBDTVA010000509.1:0-2314 GCA_965363935.1 uncultured Gammaproteobacteria bacterium
GACACCGCCCTTTCACGGCGGTAACAGGGGTTCGAGTCCCCTAGGGGACGCCACTTCATTTTCTATTCACAATAATATACAAGAATAATCTTCATTTTTCTTGATGCTATTCTATACTCTGAATTAGGCCAATTTTAATAACACTCTCTTAGCTTATTTCAATGATCAAAACCATAAAATCTGACCAGCTAAAAAAAGACATGTTTATACATGAACTTGATTGCTCATGGCTGGATCATCCTTTTGCCCGTAATCAATTTAAAATCACAGCACAGAGTGATATTAAAAAGGTACTGTCCAGCGGTATCAAAACGCTGAAAATTGATACTGAAAAAGGACTGGATATCGAACAAACGCCATCCAAAGCCACTGTTGTGAGTGAAACCTCATTTGTTGCAGAAAATAAACTACCTGACAGCCAAAAAAACAACCTGGCCAACACACGAAAAGAAGCAAAAAATATAAAAAAACATGCTGAACAAGCCATTACAGCCATTATGACCGATGTCAAACTAGGTCAACAGGTTGCCATGGAAGTGGTGACTCCGGTGGTCGATAAAATGGCCGAATCGATACTGAATAACCATAACGCCCTGCTCGGTCTGTCCCGAATTCGTCATATGGACACCTATACCTTTGAACATTCAGTTAATATCAGCGTATTAATGATGTCCTTTACCAAAAGCCGCGGTATGCCACCTGAAATCATTCATAATGTCGGGGTTGGCGGACTGTTACATGATATTGGCAAGACATTGACACCCCCTGAAATATTAAATAAACCGGGTAAATTAACTGACGAAGAATTTGTCAAAATGCGCCGTCATGTGGTGGATAGCCGGATCATTCTGGAAAAAACACCCGGAATCAATCAAAACGCACTGGATGTGGCTGCCCTGCACCACGAAAAACACGATGGCACAGGTTATCCCGATGGAAAAAAAAGTGATGAAATCAGTATCATAGGGCAAATGTCAGCCATCGTTGATGTTTATGATGCACTCACAGCGGATCGTTGCTATCACAAGGGACAGGATCCCTCGCTGGTACTTAAGCGTATGTTGTCCTGGGCTGGCAGCCATTTTAATCCCCAACTCATGCAGGCATTTATCCATTGTGTCGGAATTTATCCGCCCGCCACTCTGGTGATGTTAAACAATCGGCATCTTGCCGTTGTCGCGGAAAATAATAGTAATCTGCTGGCTCCCCGTGTGGTCGTATTTTTAAATACAAAAAATCGTGAAACGATAGAACCTCAGTTCATCGATCTCTCCAAACAGGATAAACTAAAAGTACTCAGCTCTGAATCCGATCATAACTGGAACGTCAATCCACAAAAATACCTTGATCTCGTTTAATGCTTTTGCAAAAAGGTAATTTAAAAAAATCATCTACACTTATTAAAACAAGGAAGATATAACCCTGCGGCTCCGTCTAGGGAGTGTAAAACATGTTTCCAATGAACGAGTTGAAGAAGCAAGAACTTGTGCTTCAATGCTCGCAGGGGCTATACTCAGCTTATTACCCCTTATTTTCACTTGGAGTATTCAATGGATCGACATTTATCCCTCTCTCAGGCAGCACGTCTTATCGGTGTTAAACGCGCTGATGTGCAAAAGAAAATCCAGGAAAACAAACTGACTGTTATGGAAGGTACTGTAGTACTTTCCGATTTAAAAAAAGCGTTTCCCGAAGCCCAGTATGAAGATAATACCATGCTGGAAAAAATGGAAAAGTTCATGCACGATGCAGTTCATAAAATGGCGCAAAGTGAGCGCGAAGGTGCTCAGGTCGATGCTCTCAGCCGTCGTCTGGTGAAGGTCAATAAAGAGCTGGCCTATGAACGCAATCGGGCCAACCATATGGAAGAATTAATTGACGGTATGAAACAGAAATTCATGGAACTGAATGTCAGCCAGACTCAGCAACAAACCATCAATGACATCAAAAAATGGTTCCATACTGCCGTCAGGAACATGGAAGAAGAGAAATTACTAACGCCATTAGGCCATTTGGAAAATCAAATCAAGAGATTTATGCTGCCCCATGTGCGCTTACTGCCCAGTCGGCATGATTACATTTCTGAAAAAGCTGATACTTTACTTGACTCTGCACTGCGCGCAGGTTTAGCCGTTGACTACGGCTGCAATAATGGCCAGTGCGGTAAATGCAAGGCCAAACTGCTGTCCGGAAAAGTCGAAAAAACGGGTCACCAGGACTACGTTTTTTCTGAAAGTGAAAAAGCTCAGGGCTATATCCTGACCTGTTCTAACGCTGCTGTAAGTGATGTGACCCTGGAAACTGAAGAAGCCGT
>CBDTVA010000510.1:0-2312 GCA_965363935.1 uncultured Gammaproteobacteria bacterium
TGAAATGGGCAGATGCACTGCACGCCATTTTTTCATCAGATCAAAAGTCGTGGCATCCCAGAACAGTTGCTTTTCGACCATCTCTTCAGACAGTCCCTGCTGCAAATAGAAGGTTTTCTTTTCGGCCAGGAAGCGGCGTGAGCGATCCAACAGATATTTACCCGTCATGCCGCTAATGACATTGATCAACATGGCCATCAGGGCTAGCCACGGAAGGATAGCGTAGATGTGGATCCCCGCATGTACCATGATCATCAATGCTCCCATCCAGGTGAGTGTCTCATGCAGGATGAGCATATTTTTTGGTTTACCGAAATGGATGAGTTTACGCTTACGCATTGAGTAAAAGAACGACAGCAGTATCAAAATCGTTCCGGGTATGCCCAGATAGCGTCCAATCCAAACCAGTTCAAACTGGTGCAGCAAGGCATCAATGATCATAGTCGCTATAATCAGCGAACCGAACATCACCAGGAAGGGTGTGACTTCTTTACGTATGAGTGATCGTTCCATGATAATTTCCTAAAGTTCTAATATCAGGTCGTTCTTCGGTTTAGAAATACATAACAGACAGTGCCCTGGAGAAACATCCGCATCAGGTTCTTGATTATAGTCAACTTCACCGGTTTTCACTGCTGTCTGGCAGGTACCACAACTGCCGGCACGGCATCCCGAATCCACTTCAATACCATTGGCTTCAGCAAATTCTAATAGCGAATCTGCTGCAGGATCCCAGGGTATGCTTTTACCCGTTTGACTAAAGGTGATGTTTATCGGATGTGTACTGGATACCGATGGCGTTGTTTTTTTGTGTTTGGTCAGCGTGGCAGGACCAAAGGATTCATAGTAAATATCATTACTACTTACGCCCCAATCCTCCAGGCCAGGAACCAGACTTTCCATCATTGACTTGGGGCCGCAGACATAGAATTGATAACGCATCAATTTGAGGGTGGTTCGCAGTAGCGGAATACCTACCCGGGCATTGTGTTGATAATCAACACCTTCCACATCATTCTCATTGGGTGCGCTGTAGCATACATGCAGATTGAAATTGTCGTGCGTTTTGGCAAGCGTCTGCAAGTGCTCCTTCATGATATGCTCATCACCGTTACGTAGACCATAATAGAGCCATACATCTTTATTGCTTTCTTGTTCTAGGACTGTATTAAGAATGCTTAACATCGGGGTGATACCGATTCCACCACCAATCAATACAATGGGCAGTGATTCTTCTGTCATCAGATGAAAGTGTCCAGATGGTGCCTTGACCAAAACCTGACAACCTTCCTTTACATGATTGTGGAAAAAATTGGAAGAGAGGCCAGGTGGTACATCAGGCTGGCCAGCAGGCGCAGGAACTCGTTTGACTGATATTCTATAGTAGTCAGGTCGAGGGGCATCAGAGAGGGAATAACAGCGAACGACTGTTTTGGACTCGTGGGTATTTGGGTTCTCAATCAATAACTTAAAGGTCAGAAACTGTCCTGGATTAAAGACAGGTAGTGATTTACCGTCTAAAGGGACCAGATAAAAGGAGCAGATAGACTGGTTATTATCCTCAAATTTTCTGCGCTGTACTGAGAACTCTCTGAATCCCTCCCATGCAAGAACGGAGGCTGATGGGGAATCGGTAAGTAGTGGCTCTAGTAGCGTGGAAACATCCTGTGAATCACTCTTACGTATATCCAGGTCCTGATATTCACGCTTACGGCGATGGAGTATGAGTAACATCACAATAGCGACTTGTGCCAAAATTACGCCAAGAATGATCAACGCCAGGATTCCAGTCGTCATAATTCATGTCTCTCTTATCATACTGAGTTCTCAGTGTCACACTCGCCTGAATAGGCCGAATGGAGTAATATTTTTATTAAAAAATTATATTTAAACTATAGCATCCCAACCTGAAATGGGCCTGAATTATTGAATGATATTAATTTATTCTTCAAATAAATAAAGACAGAAACCACCATAAAATTTAAAAAATACATTGAATAACAAATACTACAAAGTTATGTGAAACTCTATTGGCTATGCTTAAAAATAACTTTAAGGTCATGAAGATCGGGATTAAAAAATCCACTTACATCCTATATTTAAAATTGGGAATGTCAGCTATCTGGAAGTCAAATCTTGAAATGGCAAACTCTTTAATGGCGGCTATAGGTCATGACCGACTTGCTGTAAAAAATCTTGGCAGTGTCAAATCTAAATTTTATCAGCTACATGAATTTGAAAGTTAAGTTTATAATTCATCGCTGACTACGTTTATATCTATAGCGTCGATGTTCCTGGAGTCGTTTGTTTAA
>CBDTVA010000511.1:0-2308 GCA_965363935.1 uncultured Gammaproteobacteria bacterium
AGATTTTATCCTAATACGGGCAAGCTGTATTAGATGATGTCGGGTTAAGCTGCGCTAACCTAACCTGCAATTATTTACTATTATGTATCCCCAGAATTTCGTTTTCTCTCTCTATTTTACCCTGTTTAGCATTGTCATTGCGGCGTTGGTCAATATCTTCAAGATAAGCCTGATCTATATCACCGGTAATATAATCACCATCAAATACTGAGCAATCAAAATGAGAAATATTCTTATTACCATGATGACAGGATTCTATCAGATCCTCAAGATCCTGATAAATAAGCCAGTCAGCACCCAGTTCTTCTGCAATTTCATCCACACTGCGATTGTAAGCTACAAACTCTTGCGGTGAGGGCATATCAATCCCATAAACATTGGGATACTTGACTGCCGGTGAAGCAGATGCAAAGTAAACCTTCCTGGCACCCGCCTCGCGAGCCATTTTCACTATTTGACCGGAAGTCGTACCACGAACAATTGAGTCATCAACCAGCAGTACATTTCGTCCCCTAAACTCAAGATCCATAGCATTGAGTTTTTGTTTTACCGAACTCTTTCTCTGTTTCTGACCCGGCATAATGAAGGTTCGACCAATATAGCGGTTTTTTATAAAGCCTTCACGATACCGAACACCCAGTGTATTAGCCAATTCCAGCGCAGATGAACGGCTGGTATCCGGAATTGGCATCACTACATCAATGTCATGATCCGGGTAAATCCTGGTAATTTTTTTGGCCAGTTTTACTCCCATTCTGAGACGCGCTTTATAGACTGAAATATTATCTATAATAGAATCAGGTCTGGCGAAATAAACATGTTCAAAAATACACGGTGAATATTGGGGATTTTCTGCACATTGATGGGTAAAAACCTCACCTTTGGCGGTAATCACAACCGCTTCGCCGGGTTTAATATCATCGATTAATTCAAAGCCCAGAACATCCAGTGCCACACTTTCTGATGCAATACAATATTCAACTCCAGCAGTAGTATTACGTTTGCCATAAACAACCGGACGAATACCATTAGGATCCCTGAACCCGACAATACCGTATCCGGTAATCATAGCGACACTGGCATAGGCTCCACGACAACGCTTATGAACTGCCCGGATTGCATGAAAGACATCATCTTCATTGATACGTAATTTGTGTAATTCCTGGATTTCATGAGCAAAGACATTCAACAGTACTTCCGAATCAGAATCTGTATTCAGGTGCCTGAGATCCTCTTTATAGATTTCTTCTTTTAACTTATTAGCGTTGGTCAGATTACCATTATGGGCCAGAGCAATACCATACGGAGAGTTCACATATAAAGGTTGTGCTTCAGCAGAGGAAGAACTGCCGGCAGTAGGATAACGGACGTGTCCTATTCCCATATTACCCTGTAACCGAAGCATATCTGTAGCAGAAAAAACATCCTTGGCAAGGCCATTGCCCTTGCGTAAACGCAGCCGATTATTATCATAGGTGACAATCCCTGCTGCATCCTGCCCCCTGTGCTGAAGGACAGTCAGACCATCATAAAGATCCTGGTTCACATTATTTTTAGCAACAATACCGATAATGCCACACATAGTCTTTACACCTAAATTAATAATGAAGTTTTGCCGCAATATGAGAAGGCAAAAATTCCTTCATCGCAACTGCAATTTGTTGAAAATGAGAGATTAAAACAGATTCTTTCCACCAGGGGTCCTGCGGAACCATCGTAAAACCGGCCAGTAAAACCAGAACACCCACTATAAGTATTCCTCTCAGTATGCCGAATAACATACCAATTGCCCGATCGGTTCCAGACAAGCCAGTTTTATCCACTAAATTTGCTAACAGATTACTCACTAAAGCCGCAAGAATCAAGGTGATTACAAATAAAATTGCGAACGAAACCAGGGATAAGATTGAGGGGGGCAAATTCAGATATGGGTTAATAAAAATTGCCATTGATTGCATATACAGCATACTCACCCAAATTGCCAGAATCCAGCCAGCCAGCGCCAGTGATTCACGGACAAATCCGCGTAACAGGCTAATCACTGCAGAAACAATAATTATGGCAATAATAATATAATCAGGCCAGATTAATGACACTTATTATTCTCATAGCTGGGTAAAGAGTTGAGTAAAAATCTGAGCATATTTTAAAAAGCAACAACGCATTTAGGGCATCCGCAAAAATTAATTTGCATTTATCAGTTTTCAATTGCCATTCTACCAAGGCGCGAGGAAGGCGAATAGTCAACTATTCAACTGACGAGCAACGCAGATAGAATGAGTAAGTGGAAACTTAGAAATGTGAATTA
>CBDTVA010000512.1:0-2301 GCA_965363935.1 uncultured Gammaproteobacteria bacterium
TTTGACCCGCGGAGTTTTTCTCTTGCATGGCTGCGGAACTATGCGGCCAGCCAAAAATAAAAAAGCCCCGGGTAACATGAGCCATTGGCTTATGCCATTTTAGCAGCCCCTGTTTTTCAAGAATTGTTAAATACGTAGTGCTATTTGTGGCTTCATCAATACAGTCCAATTGTCCGGGAGAGCCCATGGCTGCAAATAATCCCGCTTTGTCCCGGGAGGTGTTTGTTTTTTGACCAATAATTTGTTCAAACTCTGCAATGGCATTAGCCACCTGTTCCCGCTCTGCCTCAGCTGATTCGGCGGGTGGCTGGAAATGTTTCGCAATCCGACGCCATTCAGCGTCATTCAGTGATAGTTGTTCAACTTCTTTACAGCCATGGCCGTGACACATGGAAAAATGCTTCACATCAGGGGCAGTGACTATATCATCCCTGACAAAAATATCTGCTTTTACGCTGCTTATAAAAAGGAACAGGCAAATCAACAATAAGCTGACAAGCTTGAGTAGAGTTATTGACTCCGTGCGACTTCGATAACCAGGCATTGTTAAATTTTGGGGCTTTTCAAGAGGATTTTACAGTTCAATGAATATTTTCAGGCGGACGATTATAACACATTTTTCGGCTCCATGGTTTTAATTATAGAGCTTGAATACCCGGAAACTATATATCCAGAAGCTATAAATCCAGAAACTATAAATCCAGAAGCTATAAATCCAGAATGTTAAATTCACCGGGTTGAAGATTTTTTAAGTGCCATTTGCCTATCTGGTGTCTAATTAAACGCAGGGTTGGAAAACCCACTGCTGCAGTCATCCGCCTGACCTGACGATTTCTGCCCTCGGATATGCTTAATTCGATCCATGAAGTGGGAATTTCTTTGCGAAATCTGACTGCGGGTGTTCTGGGCCAGATCTTCGGTTCTGCTATTTTGCGCACTTTGGCCGGACGGGTCAGACCATCTTTTAGTTTGACACCATTTCTTAATTGCTCAATAGCCTGTTCAGTAATTGCGCCATCCACTTGTACCCAATATGACTTTTCTTTGCTATGCTTGGGATGAGCAATCTGATGTTGCAGTGAACCGGAATCAGTCAGTAATAATAAACCTTCACTGTCTCGATCCAGACGTCCGGCCGGATAGATATTATCAATGGACAAATAATCGGACAAATTTTCTCTGTTTGCTGAATGACTTGCATCTGAATCAGTAAACTGACTCAGAACATTATAGGGTTTATTAAATAAAACCAGTTTAGGCATAGTTCAATGGCTATAGTTCAATGGTTATAGTTCAATGGCTTTTATCAGGGCTTAAGGCTACTTTATTATTGGCTCAAGGATTTTTTTGACTAAAGGCTATAGGCAGTTGCCACTTACAGCCTTGCTTAATCATGCAGTATAACATTCCTTTAATTTTTAATTGTGCTTCACTTTAAATAACTCATTATGCATACAAGTCACCTCACTCTAACTGACGGCAAACTGGATCTGTACAAGGTTTTGGAGCAGCTTACATCAGATGGGATTGTAACCAAAGAAAATGTCCAGGTTCTTAGAGCTATGGATAAAGACAATCAATACCGAAAACAACATCCTTTTCTGGTGATCACTGAGAGGGGCTGGAAAAATCATTCCCATCCGGATCGTTTGATAACCATCGATGAATTGACGCAATGGCTGGCATATTTCTGCACGATATCGGCAAGACAACAGAACTTGGTTACGAAATGGCCTTTTCCTATACAGACGGCGGACAGCTAATCGGCCATATCGTAGAGAGCTTTCTTATGGTCAATAAAAAAGCCGCCGCTCTCGCTACCGCAGGCCAACCCATCGACGAGCATATTCTAAACGCTCTGGGGCATATCATTTTGTCACACCATGGCCAATTTGAATTCGGCTCACCCAAGCTGCCCGCAACAGCAGAGGCATTTATGGTCAACTTCATAGACGACATGGACGCCAAGCTGGCACAGGTAACCACAGCCATAGAAACCGACCCCGGCGACACGAACTGGACAGCCTGGAAAAACGCCCTCCAGACCCGCCTCTACAGAAAACGAATCGAATAAAAAAAATACAGGCGCACCTCAACCACTAAATAAAACAAATATCTCCGCATCGTTTTACTTCACACACCATTTCAGCAACTCTCCACCCTTGAGTGTATTAATGGTTTTATAATTAATAAATCACTTGGAGCTGTTATATTGATTGGATTTGGTATTACAATTGTTTTTCTCTATTTAGCATACTGCTTTGGTGTCGAACTCCTCGTTGTTTTTCGGAGTTGTAAAGA
>CBDTVA010000513.1:0-2299 GCA_965363935.1 uncultured Gammaproteobacteria bacterium
ATATGTGGCGGTGTAGTCTATTTTTAACTAAAACGAACTCCGAAACGTGAGTTATAAAATATAAATTTTCCTCTTCACCATAACCGGGACCCGGTTTATGCTCCAGGAGTGCTCTTGAAATCTGTTCAGGCAACATTGACAAATCAAGCAGAAGAATAAATTCTTTCCCCGTAATTTCTTCCACAAGTTCACTGACTGTATTTGTTAACCTGGTAATAGAGTCTTCAACTCTAGATAAAGAGTCTTCAACCTTGGGTAAAGAGTCTTCAACTCTAAATAAAGAGTCTTCAACCTTGGGTAAAGAGTCTTCAACTGTAGACAAAGAGCTTCCAGTCATAGATAGACTGGTATCCAAATCGAATAATGTCACAAGAAGCAATCGAAATTCATTACTGTAATAATCAAGACGCCAGTCTTGAGGTAAATCGGAAGGATAAAATTTTTCGATTAATGAGGGATTATTCAATGCGGATATGCCAAAATGGATTTCACAATTCGGCTGCTGCATTTTTTTTGTATCCATTAGCAAAACACCAGGCTTATCTTAGGAGCAGTCTGCCGCAAAGAGTTTATCCATACAAAAATCATCCAAAGTAGGATTTGCACCACACCATAAGCAATTAATTTATAATATCTTTTTAAATTTCATTGCTATTTGTCACATTTTTACAACATCAGTATTTATTTACTACTGCATTTTGATTATTATATAGACAAAATTTGTCTGAATACAAAGATTGCCTATGTGACAGCAATTCAGGTTCATTTTATAAAGCTAAATTAATTTAACTTTAATGACCCCCTAAGCCAACTTAAAATTTACCAACTAATGACAATAACAAGCATCATGAATTATTTAATACAGCTATTCCACCATATACCGGTTTTTTTAATTGTCGGTATAGCCTCACTTGGGCTGGGATGTGCTTCAACAACTGAGGATGGTGATGTAAACGATCCCATTGAGTCGGTCAATAGAAGCATTTACCAGTTTAATGAAGAATTTGACCGGATTATTTTAAAACCTCTGGCCAAAGGCTACCAAAAGTTACCTGGACCGGTACAAACCGGAACGCATAATTTTTTCAGCAATCTTAACGATGTCGTCGTTGTCGTGAATGACGTTTTACAGCTTAAAGTGGGACAATTCAGTTCTGATGCATCACGTCTTACCGCCAATACGGTATTTGGTATTTTTGGCCTGATCGATGTAGGTACTCCTATGGGCTTACCCAAGCATTCAGAGAGCTTTGCAGATACTCTTGGCT
Organism: uncultured Gammaproteobacteria bacterium; assembly: GCA_965363935.1. Lineage (GTDB taxonomy): Bacteria > Pseudomonadota > Gammaproteobacteria > GRL18 > GRL18 > CBDTVA01. The sequence continues at coordinate 1,269 of CBDTVA010000513.1, forward strand.
ATTGGGGGGTTGGCTCGGGTCCTTTTATTGTTCTGCCGATCCTCGGGCCCAGCAGTGTTCGCGATGCACCTTCACTGGTGGTGGATTTCCTGGTGCATCCGGCCAGCCTGGTATCCCCCACTTCAGCGGTCGTTGGTCTGGCCTCGGCTCGCGCAGTTGATGCCCGCTCTGAACTGCTAAAAACAACTGATTTACGAGATCAGCTGGCCCTGGATCCTTATATTTTTACCCGTGAATCCTATTATCAATGGCGTCAAAACAGGATTTATGATGGTGATCCGCCAAAAGTTATTATTGAAGATTTTGAAGAGTAATCACACAGACATTCTATCAGCCAATCTGTTAAAATACACCCGCTGCGGAAAACTGTATCGGTTTTTTTTGTTCATCACATTAAGGATCTAAATTAGTTTAAATAATGGACATGTTGTTAAACAGTGCCGCTATTCTGGCCGGATTCCTAATACTCATCTGGAGTGCTGATCGTTTTGTGACCGGTGCCTCCGGCATTGCTCTAAACTATGGTGTATCGCCCTTGATTATTGGCCTGACTATTGTCGGTTTTGGTACCTCTGCTCCAGAAATGATTGTTTCGGCTGTTGCCTCCTATGAAGGAACCCCAAATCTGGCAGTGGGTAACGCTTTGGGCTCCAACATTACCAATATTGCTCTGGTCCTGGGCGTCACGGCACTGGTCAGCCCGTTATTTGTGGAATCAAAAATTCTCCAGCGGGAATATCCTGTTATGTTCTTAATTATGATGCTTGCCTGGGGCCTGTTATGGGATGGAGAGCTAAGTCATACTGATGGTTATATTCTGATCTCCGGCATGTTCGTGCTAATAATATTAACCACCATTACAGGCATCCGTGAAAAAGCACAGATTCCTGCAAGTGATCCTCTGACGCTGGAATTTACTGAAGAAATTCCCAGAGATATGTCTACCTCTATGGCTCTTTTATGGCTTATAGTCGGACTGCTTCTGCAGGGGTTTGGAAAAGAGGCCCTATATCCACATCGAAACCGATATC
>CBDTVA010000514.1:0-2292 GCA_965363935.1 uncultured Gammaproteobacteria bacterium
AAAGAACAGGGCTGGTTAGCTCGCTTTTCAGATAATCCTGAACTGACAACAATTTAGCTTTGTGACTTAAATTCATTATTTATTCCTCTCAACAGAGACGCCATAATTAAATCATATAATCAACTTATACATTATTTTCTTGCTTTATATTTTTCCTGTTCTTTACTTTTCTGCTCTTTCTTTCCGTATGAGAAGTCATCGATAAAGCTTAGTAAGTGTTGATACAGAGGTCTGTTCATGGAACAGCATAACATCCTGCAGTTTTTTTGCATTTCCCCATTCATCCTGACTTATTTAATAAATTTTTATTTGGTAGGTTTTGTTCTTACGTCTTGACATATCGCTTAAGCAGATTTTAATTTTAAATTGAATCGATTAGACTAACAATAAACAGCTTTATTAACAAGTCGAAAATAATTCACTCTATGGCTCTCAACAATAAAAATTTTTACTGTTCCAAAAACCGGGAAAACCGATTGGCATAGGAGATATTATGCTTAAGCCTAGAATTCCAATCAACTACCAGCAAGCCTGAAAAAAGAGGTCAATTAAAGCATATAGATCCATTTATTGGTTAAATTATAAGAAATTAAACAGTGAAAGTCCCTGGATTTTTGTAAAGGTTTGCTGCGATGCCTGAAGACCTATCTGTTGCTGTTGCAGGCGGCTGATGGCCTCAGTGTAGTCAAGATCCTGGGTGTCCGAAAGCGTGGAAGCCAGCTGTACCAGATAATCTTCATTGACATTTTCCTGACTTTCTGTGGCATTGAGTCTGGCACCGATAGCTGCCTGTGCATCAGCTACATGACCCAGAGCCTGGTCAATATTGCCAATAATACGTGACATGGAGTCATGAAAAGTCTCTGTCGTGACAGGAACAGCAGGCGGCGGTGGATCAACCAGTCCCTGATTAGTGCTTAGAACGGCTTCTAACTCGCCAACAACCGCAAACACACTCATGGGTGACAAGTTCGCTGGGTCTATCTTTGTGGTGCCTTTGATATTCATAAACACATCAAAGCCATTATCGCCACTGGCAATCTGACGGGTAGCCCCGATTTGCAGGAACTGTTGTCCCTGATCGCCCTGATACTCTATGGTTCCGCTATTATTGACAAAAGGTGCGTCGCGATTGTCAAACCCGCCAAATAAAAATTCACCATTGCCATTGGTGGTGTTGGCAAAGCTGGTTATGGCTTCAAGTTGTTCCTGAATTTCCAGGGCGATATCAGAGCGCTGGGTCGCATTATAGGTATCATTATTTGCCTGTATGCTTAATTCTCTAATTCTTTGCAATGAATTAACCGCACCATTGAGAGCCGTTTCCTCAATTTGTAATGAACTTTTAACCGTACTGATATTATCCTGAAATTGCCCTGTTCTGGACTTTGCCTGATTGAGTCCCAGTACTCTGGCAGCGCCGGCAGGATCATCTGATGGCACAACAATCCTTTTTCCAGTAGAAAGCTGCATCATGGTTTTATTAAGCTTGAAATTCTGAGTATTGATGGCGGTCACGCCCTGAGAATAAACAGTGCTTGTTGCAATGCGCATTAGTAAATACCCCGCACTTTATTTTTTATATTCCTGATCATCCTACAGCGCCAAGAAGTGTCTGGAACATTTCATCGGCAATAGAAATAACCCGTGCTGATGCCTGATACGCCTGTTGAAATTTTAATAGGTCTACAGCTTCTTCATCAAGATTTACCCCGGAAAAACTGTCTCTATCAGCTTGTGCCTGTTCGCTTAAGGTTTGCTGTGCCAGCAAATCAATCTCTGCTGAATGTGTTTTGGTCCCCACATCGGAGACAATAATGCCATACCCCGCCTGAAAATCAGTTGAACTGTTTTCCAGTGTTTTTTCCGTTTGCAATTTAGACATTAGCAAACCATTGCGATTATCATCATAAGGTGAAGTATTATTGCTGATCACAAACGCATCACCCAAATTCGGCTTCCCTGAAATTTCAAAGGTAATATCACCAAAACCAGCAAAACTAAAGGTTTTACCACCAAATTCAGACACAGGATTATAGGCAAGTATACCTCCTGGACCACCAACGACAGTAAATCCAGGAATACCGACCCCTAATGCATCCGGATCAAAGGTTAGAGTAATATCACTCAACAAGGGAATATTAGTGGTATTGCTAATTGAGGGTAAACTGATTTCTCCGGTCCCGGAATTCAGCGCAGCACCAGTATTTGTTGCTGCGCCAGAAACAATAGGTCCTGCCAGAGCAATATCCAGCACATTATTCACCTCAACACCAATATTGGCCGCAGCGG
>CBDTVA010000515.1:0-2284 GCA_965363935.1 uncultured Gammaproteobacteria bacterium
TACAAAAATAAACGATTTTTAAATGGCTTCTTAAAAACCACCTGGTTATTAGTAATTTTTGGTGAGATTTCGTGCTTTAAAATTAATCTATAGAAAATATGAAAAAAGTTACCTATAAAGATCTGGTGGCACAAATTGCTCCCCAGATTAAAGAGTACTTCCCTTGGGATGTTGAAGAAAAACTGAATTCGGGTGAGGACATTTTGTTCCTTGATGTACGTGAAAATCAGGAATACGATACCATGCACATCGACAACTCACTACATGTACCACGTGGTATTCTGGAAACTGCAGTGGAATGGGACCATGAGGAAACCGAACCCGAATTGGTCGAGGCGCGTAACAGACAGATTGTTGTTGTGTGCCGCTCTGGGAGTCGCAGTATTTTTGCCGCCTATACCCTGAAGCAAATGGGATATAATAGTGTCTCCTCGCTGAAGACGGGACTACGTGGCTGGAATGAGTATGACCTTCCTTTGGTAGACATGGAAGGAAAATCGGTTGATCCTGAACTTGGTGACAGATATTTTGCCAACAAACTGCTTGATTATCAGCGCAAGCCTGTAAACTGACTCTTGATCTTTTGTTTTTGCTTCTCACTCCAAAGGAGTCTTTAGTGGGAGACTCGGGGGCGGGGAACTTTATAACACTATGTCTGAAAAGGCGGTTTATAAGAGTAGGCTGTATAATTTCCAGTTAAAAAAGACTAAATGTGTAAAATTACCTAGTGACGGAAATGGCGCATTCCGGTAAAGACCATGGCAATATCATGTTCATCAGCCGCATCAATCACTTCCTGATCCCGCATGGAACCACCCGGCTGGATAACCGCAGCAATACCGGCTTCGGCTGCCGCATCCAGGCCATCACGGAATGGGAAGAAGGCATCTGAAGCCATAACTGACCCCGGCACAACAAGATTTTCATCTGCTGCCTTGATGCCCGCAATTTTGGCAGAATAGACACGGCTCATCTGGCCGGCACCGACTCCGATGGTTTGCCTGTCTCTGGCATAGACTATGGCATTGGATTTGATAAATTTGGCTACTTTCCAGGTAAAGAGCAGGTCTTGCATCTGTTCTGGAGTCGGTACTTTTTTCGTGACGACTTTTAGATCGCTTTCGCTGACCATGCCCAGATCACGCTCCTGAACCAGCAGGCCACTATTTACACGTTTGAAATCCCAGCTTTCAGCTGCGGCTTCTGTCCACTGACCACAGGCCAGTACGCGGATATTTTTTTTCTCGGCGAGAATGATTTTGGCATCATTATCCACTTCTGGAGCAATAATGACTTCAACAAATTGACGATCAATAATGGCTTTGGCTGTTTCAGCAGACAGGGGCTGGTTAAAGGCAATAATGCCGCCAAAGGCTGAGGTTGGATCAGTCTGAAAGGCTCTGTCATAGGCTTCCAGCTGGTTATTTGCCAGGGCAACACCGCAAGGATTAGCGTGTTTGACAATAACGCAGGCAGGAGCCTCATTGAATTGTTTGACACATTCCAGTGCTGCATCAGTATCGGCAATATTATTATAGGAAAGTTCTTTACCCTGAATTTGCGTTGCCGTTGCGACACAGGCTTCCCCGGGTTCAGACTCAACATAAAATGCAGCATTTTGATGAGGATTTTCTCCATAGCGCATTTGCTGGGACTTATTAAATTGTAAACTATAGGTTTGCGGGAAGGTTGTTTTACTGGGTTCGTCGCTCTGATCATCAAAGCTGATGGTGCCCAGATAGTTGGCAATATGGCCATCATATTTTGCAGTATGTTCAAAGGCTTTAACGGCCAGTTTAAACAGGGTATTTTTTGCCAGCATTCCCTGCGATGACTTCATTTCATTAATAACCCCGTCATAATCTCCGGGATTGACAATAATTGCCACGCTTTCATGGTTTTTGGCCGCTGCGCGAACCATGGTCGGGCCACCAATATCAATATTCTCAATGGCTGTTTCCAGATCACAATCAGGATTGGCAACAGTGGCTGCAAATGGATAGAGATTAACAACCACCATATCTATGGCATCAATATCATGTTCTTTCATGATATCATCATCAATACCTCGTCTGCCCAGTATTCCGCCATGGACCTTGGGATGTAAGGTTTTGACTCTGCCGGACATCATTTCTGGAAAACCCGTGTAATCGGAGACCTCGGTTACGGCAATATTGTTATCCTGTAGCAGCCTGGCTGTGCCGCCAGTGGATAAGATATTGACCTTCATTTCTGCTAATTCCCTGGCAAATTCGACAATATTATCTTTATTTGAAACACTGAG
>CBDTVA010000516.1:0-2282 GCA_965363935.1 uncultured Gammaproteobacteria bacterium
CAATTCCAGGTGCTGATTTCACGTCTGGCGGAAGTAACAAAACAGGCGGCTCAAAGCAAAAGTACTCAAGCAAAAAGTACTAAACCAATAACGATTTCCCAATCAATTCTGGATGAACTATTTGTCGGTGAAAGTGTGGTCATTCAGCAGGTCAAAAAACTGATCACTCAGGTTGCCAAAAGCAATGCCAGTGTTTTAATTCTGGGAGAATCGGGTACTGGAAAAGAGGTTGTGGCAAATTGTTTGCACAAGCTGTCGCGTCGAAACATAAAGGCTTATGTGCCGGTTAATTGTGGTGCCATACCCAGAGATCTTTTGGAGAGTGAATTATTTGGTCATGAAAAAGGTGCTTTTACCGGCGCGCTGACAACCCGTAAAGGGCGTTTTGAGCTGGCTCAGGGAGGTTCTTTATTTTTGGATGAAATTGGTGATATGCCCCTGTCCATGCAAGTTAAGATCCTGCGGGTTTTACAGGAGCGTGTCTTCGAGCGTGTTGGTGGTAATAAAAGTCTGCAGGCGGATGTCCGGGTGATTGCCGCAACCCATCGGGATCTTGAGAGCGAAGTCAAAGCAGGTCACTTCAGGGAAGATCTACTGTATCGCCTGAATGTTTTTCCCATAGAGATCCCCGCTCTCAGAGACAGGGCAGAGGACATTCCTCTGTTATTTAATGTTTTTAATCAACGTATGCAAGAAGATGCCGAGAATTTTGTGCAATTGACTCGCGAAGCAATGGCGTCATTAATGCAGCATCACTGGCCAGGCAATGTGCGGGAATTATCCAATCTGGTAGAACGTCTTGGCATTATGTTTCCAGACGAAGCGGTCGAATGGCAAGACTTACCGGAAAAATACCAATACGATATTAGTCATCTTGGTGAGTTATCCGCATTGCTGTTTGAGCAGAACAGGTTGGAACATACTCAGCAAATAAGCCGCAATGACTCACAACACGATGCTACTTTTTCAGATCAACAAGTGGACCAGGAAAGTGAATCTTTTCAGGAACTGCAAGCTGAATCGAAATCAGAAAATAGTGTTCCTGCACCCGATATCATGCTGAATCCTTTTGAGACTCTGCCGAAAGACGATTTTGACTTAAAAGATCATATGGCTAATCTGGAATATTCCCTTATCCAGCAGGCTCTGGTTGAATCCGGAGGGGTCGTGGCTCACGCAGCCAAACGCTTGAATATGCGCCGTACGACCCTGGTGGAGAAAATGAAAAAATACGAAGCCATGTTTTCTTCCTAAATATACCTGCGAGTACGTGACAAAAAAATGTCACTCTGCAGGAAAAAGCTTTTAGTTTGTTTTAAGTGGCGTTTGTAAGCTATTGTATATTCATTAAATTATTCAACCTGGTTTGTTTTTTGCTTTAGTGAACGATATAGAATTCGTTTCTCTGGAGTAAATTATGGGCGTGACTGCATTACTGGATAAAAAATCAGCTTATCTCTCTGAACCTCAATCGCGTAAAGACGCTGATGTGTCGCTTCATGATTCCATAAGCGAAACCCGTCTGAAAACTTTGCTGAAAGCCCTGCCTGCCGGGGTTGTGGTGCTTGATGGTGAAGGTCGGGTACAGGAATGCAATCCGGCAGCCATAGAATTGCTGGATGAACCTCTGATGGGCCTGGCCTGGCTTACAGTCATTAATCGTGCTTTTGATCACAGTCGAGTTTCCGGTCAGGATTCCGTCACCCAGAAAGGCCGGATAGTCAGTATCTCAACCTGTCCACTGGGTGAAGGAGTCCCCGGACAAATCATATTATTACAGGATGTCACTGAAAAACGCCAATTACAGGCCAAATACGACCAACAGACCCGCCTGGCATCCATGGGGCAAATGGCTGCACAATTAGCGCATCAAATCAGGACACCGATTTCAGCGGCATTACTTTACGCCTCACACTTAAAAGCTCCACAGCTTGATAATGACAAACGCTTACGTTTTGCAGACAAAATTCTGACACGCATTCAAAGTCTTGAGCAGCTCATTAACGATATGCTGTTGTTTTCCCGAAATGGTATGGAAAATCGTGAAAGTATTTCAGTACAGCAATTATTAATGGAGCTGGAGCAGACGGTTGTACTTCCTGCCCCCCATAAGCAGGAAAACAACAGACAACAAGAAAGCAAGCCCCCGGTTAAATTAACATTTGACTATTTACCCAAAGAGATATTTTACATTTCCGGAAATCGTAACCTGCTGGTGAGCGGCCTGGTGAATTTGGTTAATAATGCCATTCATGCCGTGAGCAGTAATGTTGCAAGAGAGC
>CBDTVA010000517.1:0-2261 GCA_965363935.1 uncultured Gammaproteobacteria bacterium
CGCAAGCAATTGACTGTTTTGAAAAAATTATTACAGCGCTGCCATAGCGTGGTCATAGCAACCGATGCGGATCGCGAAGGGGAAACTATTGCCAGAGAGGTGCTGGAATATCTGAAGTTCAACGGTTCTACCCGCCGTCTGTGGCTGTCTGCACTGGATCCGGTCAGTATCCAACGCGCCCTAAATACCATCCGGCCTGGCCGGGAAACTGAACCACTGTATCATTCCGGACTGGCCAGAGGCCGGGCTGACTGGTTAATTGGCATGAATCTGACCCGGGCTTTTACTCTGTTAGCCAATGATCGTCATGTTCGTTCGGTCGGCAGAGTGCAAACACCGACACTGGCTTTGGTGGTCAAACGGGATCGGGAAATTGCCAATTTTAAGCCGCTGCCTTATTACGAGATCCAGGCTTTTTTTAACACCAGTAACGCCCCTGAAGATGGCAGTGAAAGCGAATTTCTGGAAACCAAATGGCAACTGCCGGAACTCACACAAAAAAACAAAAAACCGCTTGATGAGCAAAGGCGCTGCCTGGATAAACAACAGGCTCAAGCGGTCATTGATCGCTGTCAAAATCAATATGGTACGGTCACAACGGCCACAACCCAAAGAAAAAAACAACTCCCGCCGCTGCTTTATAATCTCTCCGGTTTGCAACAGGAAGCATCACGGCGCTGGGGATTTGGCGCCCAGGAGGTTCTGAACATCGCACAGTCCCTCTACGAAACTCATAAACTGACCACTTACCCCAGAAGTGATTGTGAATACCTGCCCCTCAGTCAATTTAATGATGTCAGTCTGGTGCTGCAGGCGCTGTGTAAAAATGACCCGACTCTTTGTCAGTTAATCGCTCAGGCAAACCAGAGCCAGCGCTCCAGAGTCTGGAATGATAAAAAAATCACCGCTCACCACGCCATCATCCCTACCCAGGCTACACCCGGTATAGCTCGACTCAATAGCAAAGAACACAATCTTTATAATCTGATCCGACGCCGCTATATTGCCCAGTTTTTTCCCGATTATGAATACGATCAAAGTACCATTTTAGTCACAATTGCAGAAGATCAATTCAAGGCCAGTGGCCGCATTTCCCGAATCAAAGGCTGGAAGCAAGTGCTGGGTACAGACACTGCCAGCCATCATGCAAGAAATAACACGGCTTCAGCCATCACAGCTGAAAGCAATGAACGGGAATTACCTGCGGTAACAAAAGGTGAACAATTATTGTGTCACCATCTCAAACTGCTGGATAAACTCACCAAACCACCCAGACATTACACCGAAGGCACATTGATCAAGGCAATGGAAACCATTGGCTCTCAAGTCACCGATAAGGTCATGAAAAAAATATTACGCGAGACCGCTGGCCTGGGCACTCAGGCAACCCGGGCCAATATCATTCAGACCCTGTTTCAACGCAAATTTATGCACAAGGAAAAAAAATTAGTTAAGGCCACAACGCTGGGCTTTGATCTTATTGATGCAGTACCTGAGAGCATCAAAGATCCCCTTTTAACCGCACAATGGGAACAACAATTAGAGGATATTGCCAATAACAAAGGTCTGGACATTAACGGCTTTTTACAACAGCAGATAAATTTGCTCAAAGCCATAATTAGCCAGGTTAAACAGCCGGGCTATAAGCCATCAAGCCAGAGAAAAAAATCAGTCACTCGGCAAACAAAACACTATAGGGCAGGAGAAGCCTGTCCTGAATGCGGTCACCCCCTGGAAGTGCGTCAGGCCGTGCGGGGTAAGAAAATCGGCCAGGATTATATAGGCTGTAGTCATTTTCCGGATTGCCGGTTTTATTTCTGGCCAGACTAGCGTTAAGTTCTAAGGTACGGTGATCACTCTCACCATGTTGGTTCCGCCAGCCTCATGGCCTGGCCCTGCGGTAACAACAATAATATCCTGTGATTTAATAAATCCGTAGTACTTACCCTCTGCCAGGGCATAATCCAGCTTCTCTTTATTATTGCTTCCCTCTTTATAGAGGATAGAATAAACGCCCCAGTTCATTGCTGAACGCAATACCACTGATTCCGAGCCTGTTACGGCAAGAATTAAGGATTCTGGACGATATTTTGAGATCTGTCTGGAAGTAAAGCCTGACTCGGTCAAACTGATAATGGCAGCTGCGTTTAAATGATTGGCCATGGTAATGGCTGCCTGACTCACCGCTTCAGTGACCACATTACTACTATGAGGACGAATTTTCTGTAAATAGCCAAATTCGGCCAGAGACGCTTCTGCCC
>CBDTVA010000518.1:0-2247 GCA_965363935.1 uncultured Gammaproteobacteria bacterium
CTTATAAATCAGAACAAGACCAGGAATAGATACATTCGACCCGATTTCCAGATTCATTGTAGGTCACAGAATTGCAGAAATTTTTAATTAGAGATAAACCTCTACCAGAAAAAGAAATCGCCTCATCCTTTTTCATCTGAAGAGTTGCCTGTTCTAATTGACTGGTATCAAAACCTTTACCACTGTCTTCAAAAACAATCACTAAATCACCACCAGATTCAGTAGGAGTGTTACTGATAGAAATATGGATAAAGCCGGTATCAAGATCTTTTAGCCGTGTTTTTTGCTCTTCATAAAATTGCATAAAACCTTCAGGAGTTGCTTTGATACTGGAGTTAAGACCTAACAAACCATGATCAAGCGAATTACAAAATAATTCAGTCAATACCGTACTCAATTTATCCTGCTGGATTTGATGTCCCTGAATTTCGCCGAGAAATTGATTAATTAAAGGTATTGGATTAATGGACTTTATCGTATCATAAAGGAAATGCAGGTCAAATTTCCAATGGGTTGATACGAAATTGTTATTTTTATATTGTCCTTTTTGTGTTACAAGTTGATTAATGTAATCCATATCACAATCAATCACTCCAAGAGTAACATCATCAGTTTGCTTTTGCTCACTGGTAAACACATCCAGTGTTTCAAGAATATGTTGAAACAGATCGTTCGAATTTTCCGGCTTTTGAGACAATAAATCATTTTGCCTACTGATATTAAAATTCAGGCACTGGACAAAACGCTTTAAACCAAACATATTGCCATCGCTGTTCTCAGCCTCAAGAATACCATCCGTACTTAATATTACTTTGTCTTTATTATGAACTTCAATAATATCAACTTTGCAGCTAAAACTACAGTTATCAAGAACTCCTAAAGGAAGGTGTCGTGACTTTAACTCTATGACAGAGTCCCCCTTATGCAAATAAGCCGCTGGAATTGCACCATTCCAGTATTTCAATATATTATTGTTGGTATCAATTTCCACCAGACAGGCTGCTAAAAACATTCCTATTGGCAGTTGTAATTTAAGTTTATGATTAATCTCGCTCACTATATCGGAAATAGAATAACCTTTAGCTGTCATGCTATAAAAAATATCCGATACCGGCAGAGCACCTAGAGAAGCAGCCAGTCCATGCCCGGTGAAATCACCGAATAAAATATGCAAACCTCCGGTTGGCTTCACTGCAGCCAACACAACATCGCCATTAAACAGGGATAAGGGTGAAAGGTGTAATTGTATATTTTCAGCAGAAAGACAGCCCGGGTTTAAAATGCTGTCGAATACCTTGCGCGCAATTTCCTGTTCTTTTGCTTCATTTTCCTGATGAACTTCCAGTTCACGCTTTTGTTCATAGACTGTATTATATAATTGACTGACACGTTCAAGTGCGCCGATTTTTGCCTTGAGAATAGTCCGGCTATAAGGTTTAGTCAGGAAATCATCGCCACCGACTTTAACGCATTTACTCAATGCTTTTTCATCGGTCATTGCCGTTAAAAAGATAATTGGAATAAACTTTTCACCAGAAAGTGTTTTGATTTCTTTGGTTGCTTCATAGCCGTCCATTACCGGCATCATGACATCCATTAGAATAAGCTGCGGCTCTTCGCTTTGAAATAATTCAATTGCTTCCTGCCCATTTTCAGCCGACACAACCGTATAGCCATCTTTTTTCAGATAAGCACTCAAAACCATACGATTCGTAGTATCATCATCAACAATTAAAATTTTCATAAAAAGCTCTTAATATAGCTTTTCATCATACCACTGATAAGGATCAAAAAATTTGCACTCAAGGAATAGTAAACAGCTTGTCAAAGTTTGATACGATAAGAATGTCTTTCACATTATCGCGACAAGCCTGCAACTTGATTTTGGCATGATCACTGCCTGCATGCTCACGCAGTAAAAGTAACATACCAAGCGCTGAACTGTCTATATAGTCTGTTGCTGACAGATCAATAATAAACTCATTGTCACTACCAGAAGGTGCATTTCGATACACATCACGAAATTCTTTATGAGAACTAAAATCAAAACGTCCTGAAATGACAATATTAACTTTATTCCCATCCACTGTACTTGCAATAGGCATTTTATTCCTCAAAAAACACTAATAAGTTACAATATTAAATGATAACTATAGCTTAAAATAAAAAAAAATCTATCTCTTCATCTGTTTCCAAAGTTGAAAACTATCAATTTAAAACACTCTATGGAAAACCTTTTATTCAAAG
>CBDTVA010000519.1:0-2242 GCA_965363935.1 uncultured Gammaproteobacteria bacterium
TGGGTGTGTCAACAGCAGCTGAAAATTTCCAGCATGAGTGGGGCGGCAACTAAAGCCAGTAAATATACCCCTAAAAAAGGCAAGGGACGCAAAACAAATAACCGCGCCCATCATCAGCGCAAACACAGCGAATAAAACAATCCTTAATACATAAGCCTCTGATAACTCGTTGCTTTACCCTATATGGGCGTAATCATTCTCCCATACCCGACTGAATATATTTTTTCCTGATTCTTTCCTATACTATATAAAAATTCATGTATCTGAATTCGGTATTGGAAACGAAACTTACGTATATTTATGTTATTCAATAAAAGTCAGTTAAAAATAGCATTATTGGTTATTATTCTAATTGCTGCTATTCTTCTGCTGCGTGAAAATACCTTTTTTTTAAACCTCCGTGGTTATGCCTATGACTCGCTGGTTAAATTATCACCACAAATCAAGTCAGACAAATCTAACGTAACACTCATTTCAATCTCCAGAGATAGTCCATTAATCTCCACGCAATGGCCAGAACTGGTCACAAATATAATGCAGCACAAACCCGCAGTCCTGGTGATTCATTTCAAGCCAATGGATGTGGAACAGGGGTTTTACAGTGAAGTGCAGAAATATCCTAATATTTACCTGTTACGTTTTGTACGGGAGGATCCTATGCAATACAGGCACTATATTATCCCGCCTCTGCCGGAACGGCTAAAGGATCACAAACTAAATATTGTTTTATCTGCTTATCCTCGGTCAGAAAATGGTATATACCGACGTCAAAATACTTTCCTGCCCATCGGGGACAAGCCACAAATTGCTTATGAGTTCAAAATTGCAAACGCATTGGATGAATCAACTCCCGACCCGGATGGCAAAGACTTTTTAATTAATTTTTTAGCGGGTAACAATAATATACCGACAATTAAAAGCACACGTGTCCTGGATGGACAGCTTATATCTGAGTTGATAAAAGATAAAGTCGTTTTTCTTGGAGAAACATTTAACAGAGAGGCTTCCGGCTTTATCACACCTATTAGTAACCTGACATCTGACAAAATGTCATTACTGGAATACCAGGGATTTGCGCTGGACACCGTCGTCAGGCAAAAATCGATAACAGAATTTTCCCTTGTGATTTTAGTTATTATGCTGATAGTTCAGATTACTTTCAGTTTTCTTTTATACCAATGGAACCGGCGTTATATCAGTCTGGTGATTACCAATTCATTGATTGTTGTATACATCGTACTGGCGTGGGTGCTGATGCATTTCTATTTACTCAGACTTCCACTGATAGAATTAATACTTGTTCAATTTATACTGCACATTACTATACAGCGTTATAAGTCAGTTAGGGAAGAAGATGAGTTACAGCTGACTTTACTTGAGATTTCAGCAAAAAATCAGGAACATGTAATTCCGTTAAGTTTTTACCAGTCTGAAGATCCGTGGAGCCAGGTTATTATCCTGATTAACCAGACGCTTAACCTTAGCCGACTTATTTTTCTTGAACGGGTGTTAAATGATCATCGGGTGAGAGAAATTAAGGCATTAAATTGTGATATTAATGATATTCATGAGATGCGTCGGGATTATGAGAGAACACCTTATAGTACAGCGATTGAAGCCAAAGGACCGATAAAAATTGAACCGGATAAAAGACAGTTTTTAAAACATCTTGTATCTGATGAAGAGCAATACCTTGTTCCTCTGGTGTTTGGTGGTGATGTTCTGGGTTTCTGGGCCTTTGGCATCACAACAGAGCAATTACAGGAAACATCCTCTTTTTTACAACATGTTAATGATTATGCGCGACAGATATCAGAACTGCTCTACTATCGAAATCGTTTTCTCGATGATCAGCATAATAAGGGCTTGCTGCAACGTTATTTACGTCTGTCCGCAAAAAATAGCACTCAGAAACTGCTAAACCAGACCGTTGAAATTTTGAATAGTCGTCTGGACAGTCTGGAATCTGTTTTTCATGGTATCAGCTCCGCTACTATTTTATATGATCTGTTCGGCAGGGTGGTACAAATGAATAAACAGATGGAAAGTTTTATTTATGAAAGAAAAATACCGGCCTATGATATGACTGCTCTGGATTTTGTGCATAAAACGATTGGTATGGATATCAGCAAAATTCGCCGTATTATTGAACAGATTATTATCGAACAAAGGCAATTTACCATGCCATTGTTAAACAATGAGGATGAACATCATTATTATGTCCTGACACTCAAACCAGAGC
>CBDTVA010000520.1:0-2240 GCA_965363935.1 uncultured Gammaproteobacteria bacterium
TGGACTGGCTCTTAGGCGGAGAAAACCTGAGCGTTAAAAATCCACATTTGCAAGCCAGTGCTGACCTCAAGCTATGGTTTGCAGAAAATGGTCAGACCTTTATGGATTTGACGGGTTTTTATCATGACGCTAATGTGCAATATGTCTCTTATTATCTGCCCGTGACCATAATGAGTGATGGCCTGGTTAAATGGCTGGATGAGTCAATTATTTCTGGTTGGGGTACAGACGGCGGGGTTGTGTACCGGGGAAATTTAAGTCAGTTTCCCTACGGGGATCACAGTGGTGCTATGGATATTGTTTTTAACACCAGCGATGTGGTGCTTGAGTTTCAAAAAAACTGGCCAAAATTAACAGATATTAATGCCCGGGTGCAGTTTACTGAACAGGGTATGGCGGTTGAAGCTCAACATAGCAAAATCATTTCAGCCGTTTCTGAAAATATCCAGGTTGATATCAAACGCTATTTACAACCCGAATTACGAATCAAAGGGGATATTAGCAGTAGCATCAATGATGCAGTACATTTTTTACAACAATCCAGGCTGGTTTCCCGTGATGTGTTAGCTATTCTGGATGCCAGGGATGATATTAACATCAATCTGGATTTAAGCATCCCGCTAAAGAAACATCAGCCGGACAGTAAGGTCAGGATACGGTTCAACAATGCTGATTATTATCCACCGGGATTTGATAGAAAAAAAGGTTTGGTCACTAAGCTTAAAGGCGACGTGATGGTACATAACCAGTCAATTACGGCAAAAAAATTGACTGCAAATATTATGGGACATCCTGCCAGAATTGCCATTAAAACGACCGGACTGTCACCCGGCTCAAAAAAAGATCCCCCTTTGAGTGTTGCTATTGACAGCAAAGTTTCAGTTAAGCAATTAAAAAAATTTAACCTGCTGCCTTTGTGGTTAAAATCCGTTACTGATAGGCTTTCAGGCAGTAGCAAAATCCATCTGGCCATTGATCTGCCAAACCGGCAAAGAGCACTGGCCTTTAATATCAGCAGTGACCTGCAAGGTCTTACCTCCAGTTTGCCCGCGCCATTGGCAAAACAGGCCGGGGCTTCATCCTCATTCAATCTGAATTTCGCACAAGTCATGTCATCTGCCAGGCCAAAAAAAGAGCTAAAAAAGGCTCGTTTGACGCTTGATATTGCAGATATTCTGTCACTTGCTTTACTGTTTGATACCTCTGCAGAAGAATTTTCCTTACTAAAAGGAAATGTCTTCCTGGAAGGAGGCCGGGCCAGACTACCCGAACAGAATACCTTGAAGCTATCGGGTAGCTTGACAAAAGCGCCTCTTGATCAATGGCAGGCAATTTTTGCAGCTCAAAAGGATGTCTCGAGCAGGAAAAATACAATAAAAACAAACAGGCAAAACAGGTCCGGGCAAAAGCCGTTTATTCCCATCCAGCTGGCCATGACAGAGCTGGTTTTACCGGAGTTAAAGTTGAATGTGGATAATAAGAAAAAGTCTGCAAGCAAAACTGTTGATACGCTTGATCCCAGACAGTTTCCATTGCTTAATGGCAGCATAGACTCACTGAAACTGGGTAAGGCGGAGCTTGGTAAGTTCACCATTCAAAGTAAGCGGATTGCTCAGGGTATTGCTGTTGATTCTATAAGTTTGCAAGGTGATGTGCTGTCTGCCCAGAGCAATGCAAAATGGCATTTGCGCAACAGCAAACCCGAGGTTGAGCTGAAGGCAGAAGTCATGGTGCCTTCAATGGAAGAACTCTTTAAAAGACTGGGTTATGAGCAGTTAATGCGTGCCGGTGAGGCCAAGTTTGCAGGGGATGTCAGCTGGCCAGGTTCACCGGCTGATTTCAGCAAGCAATCTGTTAATGGTACTCTTTACGTTAGGGTAAATAAAGGCGCCTACCTTGAAGGCAAGCCGGGTGCCGCAGGACGTTTACTGGGACTGTTGAATATGAATGCGCTGGCACGCAGGATTTCGCTGGATTTCTCTGATGTGTCAGATAAAGGTTACCGATTCGATAAAATTAAAGGTGATTTTTCCTTTTCTAATGGTAATGCTAAGACTGATAATTTGCGCATAAATGCCCCCAGCGCCAAAATTCTGGTAACAGGACGGGTCGGTATGGTGTCAGAAGATGTTGAACAGCGTGTCACAGTGATCCCGGAAGTATCGGCAACGCTGCCCATTGCCGGGGCTGCCGTGGCCGGTCCGGCGGGTGCCGCCGTGGTCTGGGTCGGGCAGAAACTG
>CBDTVA010000521.1:0-2235 GCA_965363935.1 uncultured Gammaproteobacteria bacterium
GTATAAGCCATCATCCTTTGCCAGTATTCCGCATTGAGGGAATCGATAGCATTTTCTGCATTAAAAAAAGTAGTGGCACTGTACGTCCCAGTGTTCTTTTTAACGCGTGCTCCATCGAAAAAATAAGACATCGCGGAACCATTTGCATCTTTAACATAATTTGCAATGGTCAAGATTTCTTTCCTTACTCGATTGTAATCAGCAAAAATGGTATCAAGCGGCGTAATAACCGCTATGTCTGTTTGGCCGATATACGGATTATTTAGATCATTCATTGTTTCTCCTATCTCAAAAAAAAGGGGAAACATCCCAAAGGGGATGACCCCCTGTTGGGTTAATTTAAATAGATGTTAGTGCACTATTTTATTTTTTTAATTAAACGTGTTTTACCGATATGTTGAACTGCTTTCTCAACCAATTTATTGATTTTTGCATTAAACTCATCGAGGGCACCTTCACGTTTTGCTCTTTCTTCAGCTACAAGATAACCAAGCATGCCTAATGGAAATGAATCCATAATAGCCAGGCCCACAGTTAACTTTAAATCAGTTTCGAAAAGTGGTTTTATTACAGTAATTTCAGTATCATCAACTTTCAATTCTACTATCTTGCACCTGATGTGCGCTGCGAGTTAATGAATTTATTACGTAAACCTATGGCTTTAAGCATATAAGTCTCCATCAAGTGATTTCCGGTACTACTATAATAGTTCTTACAAAGAGACCAATCGTCTGACTTTATTTTAGGTTCTTCAAATATCCCCCAGACACCTTTATTAAGTCCATTCTTTATTACCTGGCAAACTTCATTATGAAGATCTGTCAGCGTCATAAACGAACTTAATTTTGATGGAGGGACACATATCAGCTTTTCAGAATGCTTGACTGTAATGTGTTTGATAAGATCCTTTTTTGGATGAACAAAAAAAAGCTCTTTTTTATCATCATGATCACTGTGTAGCCAATGGCTGATATGGTAAGGATCAGCTCCGACCATCAAAGGAAGCAAGGCTGAACCAGAGGTTCTAAGTAACCAGACAAATTCACAGTCTTTATACTTATTCAGTATATGTAAATCTTGAGTAAGATCTTCTTTGAAATGTTCTGGTAATCCATGCGACTTAGCAACGCTAAGCATTCTTTCATGGAATTCTTTAATCATAATGTTCTCCTTATTAATTGTGGGAACATCATGTACCCAACGGGCAATGATATTCCCGAGGGTTAAAGTTTGCTGGTTATTTGACTTGGTCAACTGCCAAGATATTGCTGTGTATAAAACACAGATAAAATTCGTGAGTACCTATTAAATCACGGTTTATTACAAGTTCTTAGTTATAAGTGGTATTTTTGTGACGCTTTCAATTTATTTTTACAATAAAAAACCCAATAGAAGAAAATCTCCTATTGGGCTCATTTTGTCAGAAAAACCAGGTATTAATTTGTGCGTCGGGTTTGAAAATATCCGGCGCAACAATAAGACCTGTTTTAATTGCGACACTGTTTGCACAAATGTTGTTGCTCATCTCTAAGCCTTCATACAACTCAAGTGCTGAATACGTTTTCTTTCTCATGTCTTTTACAAGAATCGCTTTAGATTCCAGCTGTAAGATACACATTATAAAAATCGCATCATTTATGTTATCAGAAGGGACGACTACTAATTGTCCATGTTCGGATAGTGAAGTTACCGGTAACATTGAATCAGTTTCAATGACCTCATTTGATTCGTTAAATACTGTTTCAACCATATTTACAGCGTTTTTCATGGTGTCGTTAAATGCATCTTCAGATAATTTTCCTCTTTTAACCATTAATAACTGAATAATATCATCGTTATTAATATTTGCTTGAGAATCATCTATTACCCAGTATCCTTCCTTTTTCTTTTTTTCTAAACGCTTCCTGGCTTCCAGAAATGGTGACCTACCTTGGCATTTTTCAACTGGGATTATCTGCGTCCGTAGTTTTGTTCCAGTTTTACCAAATCTTATATCTAAGTACTCAGCAAAGGCCATCACTGTCCAGTCTTTGGTCCCGCCGTTTTTGCCATTATTTCTGAGCTTTGCTCGCATGTTACCTCCTAAGAAATAAATGCAAGGATCCCCACAGGGAGACCCCTGCGGGATTGTTTTACGTGTTCAAATTAAGTAAATAAGCTAACAATACTGATTAGGACACCGACTAAGCCGAGTGCTGCACCAGTAAACCCAAGACGAGTGGCTAATTGATAGCC
>CBDTVA010000522.1:0-2217 GCA_965363935.1 uncultured Gammaproteobacteria bacterium
ATCTTCCGATGTCTCCTGCTGGCTTAGGTCCGCTGCCCTTTAACGCGAACCCAACAAATTTATGGCAGGACAGCTTTCAGGCGGGGCGCAATGCCAGTAATACTGACAACAATTTCTGGGCACCTGACGACGGCACGAATCTGAATTCAACCCCGGTCAGTAACCGCTCAGTCAATAACAACAGTCTTAATGGCATCTGGCAGGATTTATCAGGCGATGTGATAGCCATCTACAACAATAACCGTTTTCTCTGGTCTGATGGTAATGCCCGCAATCTTGCCGGGCAGCTGGTGATTAAAGGCAACAGGATGATTGCCTACATCCCGGCCAAAAAGATGACGCTGAAGTTTCATGTCTACATGGAATCCGGTCAATTCATTGTCCGGGATCAGACCTCACGGATTTACACATTTAAACGGATTCATTAACACTAAGCACTAAAGCCCGGCTTTTTTTACAGTTCGGCTCACCGTACTATAATGCACGCCAAAATGGGAACCGATCTGATCCAGAGTGTAATTTCCGGTTTCATAGGCCTTGACCATCGCTATTTTAATATTCTTGAAGCGTTTACCAAAATCAGTCAATGGCTTGGCTTTTTTCGCCTTGCGCTGTCTGGCTTTGTCCATGACCTTGCCGGTAGCGAGCTGTTTTTTCCATTTACTGACAAACTCATCACTGCCCAGCAGGATCTGTCCCTGCACTTGGGTGACAATATCAAAATCCTTATCAGTCTCTTCGATTGCCTTGGCCAGGACAGTCTGGGCACGTTTTTTCTGTTTGCCAAAATAATCGAGCACTTCACTGGTATTTAACCAGGCCGGGGCATCCACCTCTCCCATGGTGGCCTGATAGCTACTCCATTTCCACTTATCCAGTTTGCGGGCCTTGCGTTTGAGTATAGGCGTATGCATGATATGCCGTACAACATCTGCAAAAGAGTGCTCTGTTTCGACCAGGACCCCCTTGAAGCGCCCATGAAAAATATTCCCGTCATTGTCATATTTAACGTTATAACGCTGGGTATAAACACCGTTCAGCTGCCGCATACCCTTGGATAAATTAGGCTTGGGCGTTTTAATAAATAGTTGAAATGAGTCAGGCATCAGATTATAAGCAAACACGTCCCACTGCATGCGGGCAATGACATCCTGCAATATCTGTAAAAATTCCTGCCTGTCTTTGACATCCTTAAAGATGGATTTTCCCTCTACTCCTTTCGAAGTAAGATAATAGTATGCACCCGGATATTCAATACGAACTGGTCTAGCCATAACAATTACACCTTATTTTGCTTTTATTATTCGTGCCTTCACACGGTTTTTATTACTCTGCAATACAGTTATACTTATATTTTATAGTCGATTTTTTTCAATTGCGCTATTTTTGTACAAATTTTTATGTATTTTTTTTATTTATCTTTTTTAATATGAATATTTTTCAATAAATTCCTTTAAATATGAAACACAATAAAAGCCACTGCGCAGCCACTGACATGAGCACTATTCGCCTGGACAAATGGCTCTGGGCAGCCCGTTTTTACAAGACTCGCTCGCTGGCTACAGAGGCCATCAAAGGCGGTAAAGTGCATCTTAATGGACAACGGGTCAAGCCTAGTCACAATGCTGAAATCGGTCATACACTCAGGATTAAAAAAGAATCCATTGAACAATCAGTGGTCATCAGAGAATTATCAGGCAAGCGCGGACCTGCCACCTTTGCCCAGACGCTTTATGAAGAAACCCCGGAAAGCATTGAATTACGGGAAAAACGAACTCAGGAACGAAAGGCCCTGTATGCCGGCATGCCGCAACACTCGGTCAGGCGCCCCAGCAAAAAGGATCGGCGCAAAATTATTCAGTTTAAACAAGAGCAAGGGTAAGGGTAAGGAAACAGGTACTCCCTGCCTGCACCAATCTCTGTTTATTGTTATCTGAAAGTAAAAAATTAATAAATTTCACGGGAATAAATCAATCGTCTTGAGCGGCTATAAACCCCAAAGCTTGCTCTTGATCGGGGATCAGCATCACCTGCACCCTGCCAGTCAAATTTTAGCCAGTTATCGGTTACAAAATCATAATCCACATAACCTGTTTTTCCTGGTCCCAAAGTGCTATCAGCCGTTTTATGAATCGCAAACATTCCCATCCCGATACTTAATGTAGCGCTCCCAGTGGATTCAATATCGCCATTGGCGAGACCTGAATAACCCGCAAC
>CBDTVA010000523.1:0-2207 GCA_965363935.1 uncultured Gammaproteobacteria bacterium
AGCTGGTATGCCTTGCGTTACGGTAATAAAAAATATGTCCACCTGTCGCTGGGCGTTTTGCTCAATGGTGTCGGTACAACCCTGCTGTTTGTGGCAAACTCCTGGGCAACCTTTATGATGGCACCCTCCGGTGTGGACGATGCCGGTGCAGTTACCGGGGGTATCTGGGATATTATGCGCGGGCCTTTATGGAATCCGCTGAACTTACATCGCTTTGTCGCCAACATTGCCTTTGGCGGAGCAATCGTTGGTGCCTATGCAGGTTACAAGATGCTGAGTGCGCGCACTATGGTACAACGTGCTCATTATGACTGGATGGGTTATACCTCTAACTTCATTGCAGTACTGGCCTTTTTGCCATTACCTTTTGCCGGTTACTGGTTAATGGCTGAAATTTACGCCTATTCGCAGCAAATGGGGATCACGGCCATGGGCGGTATACTGGCCTGGCTGTTTATTGTGCAGGCGGTATTGATCGGCACTATTCTTCTGGCGGCTAACTACTATCTCTGGAATGGTATGTCGCGATGCGCCGGTTCAAAACGCTATACCTGGCTGATTAAATACATAGCCTTCACCCTGGTGGTCAGCTTTTTGATCTGGGTGACGCCGCATACACTGATCCTGTCGGCAGATGAAATTGCTACTCTGGGCGGTTCTCATCACCCGGTTCTCGGGCCTCTGGGGATTATGCCGGCCAAAAATATTGCCGTTAATCTGATGTTAATCGGTACCTTCCTGTCCTTTCAGCTCTATCGCCGAGCCGATAAACAAATCACCGTTGCCTGGGCTGGATTTGGAAATGCCCTGATGGTGGCGATCTATCTGCTTGCTATTGCCAATATTATTTTCCTGGGTGTCTATTATGGCTACTTCACCAATACGGTCTACAAGGTCGGTTCATCAGTGGCTCAGGTAGTGTCCACTTTGATTGTAATTGTTGCGGGTGTCACCATTGACACACTGATGTTTAAAGGTGCTAAAACCCTGCCAACCACCTGGGGCAGGATTTCCAATCGTGGTGTTTACGCCCTGTTTGCCCTGCCGATTGCCTTTACCTGGCTAATGGCTCTGATGGGATACGTCCGTTCATCGGTTCGTACCCACTGGCATGTTTACACAGTTATGAAAGATAATTCTGCGGATAATTTTATTCCCAGTATTGGCCTTGCGGGTAATATGATGACTGTGGCAACTATTGCCTTTCTTCTACTGGTGTTATTTATTTTTTGGGTCGCTTCACTGAGTGAAACCAGACAAGCTGAACCAGTTCAAGACGCTGTAAAATAAGTGGAGCCAATGATGAACCTTGAAAAAACTCAGGAACGGAACGTAGACGAAATTATACCGGAACAAGGTGGTATTCCCAATATCGTCAAGGTGATTAGCTTTATGATAGCCATGGTGTTGGTTTTTACCGGGATTGCCAATTTATTACCCCAGGTAGAGGGGGAGGCGCCAAAAGATATTAAAGTCGATCTGGGTGCTTTAACCATGGATTCTTATATCGCCCTGGGAGAAACTCTGTTTAAAGGCAAGGGAACCTGTACTCTTTGTCATAATAATATGGGACGCGCTCCCGATATCCCTGTTATGGATATGGAAGCAACCGCGGTTGAACGTTTAAACGATCCGGATTATAAAGGTGTTGCAAAAGATTCAGAAACCTATTTTCGTGAGTCTATGGTTGATCCCAGTGCCTATATTGTCAGTGGTTATGGTAAGCCCGGTGAGCCTTCAACCATGCCGGCTATTGATAAGGCCCCGATTTCTTTGTCGGAAATTGAAATGGGGGCGATTATTGCGTATTTACAGGCAAAAGATGGTGGGCAACCGAGCGTTGAACTACCAACAGATGCACCTGCTGTTGAACCCAAGCCGGCTGTTGTTGCAGTAGCGCCTGCGAAAGCGGCAGGCAGTGCAGAAGATGTTTTGGCTAAATATGCCTGTACCGCCTGTCATGCCGTGTTAGACAGTCCCTCGACTATAGGTCCCGAATTGAAGCTGCTGGGCGCACGTTCATCCAGAGAGGAAATCCGGCAAAGTATCATTAATCCATCTGCTGTCATTGCGCCAGGTTACCCGCCCATTATGCCGGGTGACTTTGCCGAAAAAATGCTGGTTAAGGAGCTGGAAATGGTGGTTGACTTCCTCGCTGCCAGTAAAGATGAAAATGTCATAGAACAAGAGCAACAGCTTACTGAAGA
>CBDTVA010000524.1:0-2196 GCA_965363935.1 uncultured Gammaproteobacteria bacterium
ATATGAAGAAGCTAAAGAATTCTGAATTAAACAGGTTAAACATTGACAGCTATAGAGATGCTGATAAGAATCCTATCGTACTTGTATTAGATAACATAAGAAGTTTGAACAATATCGACAATGCGTAACTTATCATCTGTATTACGGTGAATATAGAGTGCTAATGATCAGGACTCTATTTCCAGACCAATCTTTCTGCAGCTTGGTATTTTCGCTTAAGGACAGTAGTCGCAGTCGTATATTGACGCTTGCTGATACGGAATACTGTGAAACCAATCAAGTAACCAAAAAGTGCACCACTTATATGAACAATAAAATTGACATTGGAGTCTGCACCTAAAGTCAACCAGTCATACACATTCCATCCCGCATAACTTGATACCAATATCCATGAAGGTATAACAACCCTCTTGCACACAATTAAAAACCAGAAGAGCAATTATGGACACCCATAAATTCATAAACGACATTTTTCTGTGAATATACAATCGGCTTACTCTCCAGCCAAAGATTCCAGAACCATGCGAATCTCACCATAAGAAAAATCATCGCCCAGGTGCTCTTTCACCAGGCCCAGACTTCCCCTGCCTTTATCCTCAAAGGCTTTCCGGATAGAGGCAATCTTTTCTTCGTTAACAACATCATTAATGCTTAATTTGCCAAGCCTGATGTAATGGGCGATGTGACCTTCGATTGTGCTGGTAACAAATTCTCTTTTTTCAGCAATTTCTTTTATGCTGTTACCCTGCAAATAAAGTTCATAAGTGATTTTTTTGCTATCTTTTTTTGCTTCTTTTTTAGAATCAGCTTTAGTTGCTGGTGCCTGTCGGGGTTCAACCTGGTATGTATCACAATATTCATCAACCATTGCTATTAATTGTGCGCCATATTTTTCCACTGTATATTTTCCAACGCCTTTGATTTTTAGCAACAATGCCGGAGTATCAGGCAGGTTATTGGCAATATGAATTAAAACCTGTTGATGAATAATTTGGTAATGCGCAACTCCCTGTTCCTCAGCCTGTTCTGCGCGCCATGACTTTAGTATCTGTAATAGCTCCGGGTGCTCCACATCGGCAGCATTATAATCCGGTGTTGATTTTTTAACCGGGGCATTTGACCTGGAATCAATTTCTGCAAGGGCAATTGCATTTAGATACAGGCCGGTTGAAAAACCATCCTGGCAACTTTGCAAACCGGCCATTTTTATAGCCAATGTATGCCTCAAAAAGCTAATACCCTGGTTTATTTGCTTTATTATTTCTTTATTGTCGGAATCGAGGTTAAAGGCAGCAAGCCATTCCACCAGTCCCGACTGCAGCTTTTCAGTAAAATAGTGAGCGGCTTTTTGCACACGCTGCTGCAATTTGGCATCGTCTTCCGGGACGTTGTTATCTGCAAATAATGATTGCAACTGACGCTTGAATTTACCACTGACAATAATGATCTCATCAAGTGTTTGCTTTTCTATTGTTTCAAATATCTCAAAGCCGGAAAACTGAATAAGCTTAAGGTTCTGAGACAATAGTTTACTGAATTTTTTTAAATTATAATGCAGCGCCTGATAATCAAAACACTCCAGTAATAATTTTTGCTGGTAGTGTATTTTGGCGCTGCTCAGCTGTTCCTGGCCCGGCGAGTTCTGGCTGGCATGTTCGACAAATTGCGCTACGGTGCTATCTGTTTTTACCGCACGCTGGGTAATTGGCGTACTCAGCACCATGCCTTCAAAAGTTTTGCATCGGCTCAGTGCGACATAAACCTGTCCATGAGAGAAAGCTGCATTAGCATCAATAATGGCATGTTCAAAGGTTAAACCCTGGCTTTTATGAATAGTAATTGCCCATGCCAGCCGTAAAGGAAACTGGCAAAAAGTCCCCAATACCTGCTCTGATATTTCTTTGCTCTCTGAATCCAGGGCGTATTTTATATTTTCCCAATCAGCCCTTTCTACCTGTATTTCACTTTTTTCATCAGGACATTTCACGCTAATACTTTGTTTATCAATTTGCGTTATTTTGCCAATTTTACCGTTGAAATATAATTTTTCTGCAGAGCTGTCATTGCGCACGAACATGACCTGCGCACCTTCTTTCAGGATTAGCTTTTCTGCTGCCGGGTAGATATATTCCGGGTAATCACCTTCAATGTCCGCCTGAAAAACAAACGATTTTGAGTCCAGCTTTTGCAGATGTT
>CBDTVA010000525.1:0-2193 GCA_965363935.1 uncultured Gammaproteobacteria bacterium
TATCACGGGATGAAATTGATCTTATTTTTGATCATTTATACGACCCGGTCGATTTAATTGCAAAATTATTATATGGCTGTGGTTTAAGAATTTCTGAATGCCTGAATTTACGTGTACATGATTTTAATTTTGATGCAAAGATTCTGACGATTCATGATGGTACCAAAAGTAGGCGCATTAGCGAAGGAAAAAAAGATCGGACGGTGCCTATTCCACTGAGTATTGTTCCAGAGTTACAGGAGCAGTTACAGAAAACAAGCGCTATTTATGAAGCTGACTTAAAAGTAAATTTTGCAGGGACATTTTTACCTGATCAATTGGAACGAAAATATAAAAATGCAGCCAAAGAATTTATCTGGCAATGGTTTTTTCCTGCACAATCTTTAACCAAGGTAAAGGACAAGCAAGAATACAGACGTTACCATGTCCATGATTCAGTCGTACAAAAAGCCATCAAAAAAGCGGTTAATACTGCTCATATTATGAAACGAGCAACTGCTCATACATTTCGTCACTCGTTCGCCAGTCATTTATTACAGGAAAATTATGACATTCGCACCATTCAGGAGCTATTGGGTCATAGTGATGTAAGAACTACGATGATTTATACTCATACTTTACAAAGCAGAACAATTAAGCAAGCTAAAAGTCCGCTTGATTTTGGTTCTGATAAAAAATAGGTTCACAGATTCAATTCTGAAGTGCAACCACTCTATCCCCGTTCTATCTCTTGATCTTGCGTTTTCTCCTACACCCAAATGAGGCATATGACAATGGTAGTGATGGGGTTGGAGGCAGGAGGCTGTCAAGGGGTTTAGAAAAACATGGATGTTTTTCTTAAAGCGTTTCATGGATGTACTTGAGCGTCCCCTTAGCAGCTTCCTGCCTCCAAGCTCAGCACGGAATTATAATACCGTCCCCTACACAATTGAAAAAAATAGGGTCAGAGCAATTGGCATTTATGTCAAGCTACTTATTTAATAAGATTTTTGTCTAAAATAGACATCAAGTTACCCTGACTCTGTTCGATTTTGAAATGCAGTGACTGACGTTTTATTTATTACCATGCTTATTAGTACGCTATAGGTGCCGGTGAGACACGCAGTACTTCCTCAATGGTTGTAATACCTTTGGCTACTTTTTGTGCGCCGTTCAGACGTAAGGGTTTATAACCTTCCTTAACAGCCTGACGGCGCAGCAGCTCCATATCTGAGGTCTGGCCAATCAGATGCTTGAGTTCCTGACTCAGCGGCAGTATTTCAAACAGGCCTATGCGTCCCATATAACCCGTATCCCGGCATTCCAGGCATCCGACCGGTTGATAAACCTTTTTTGGCAGTTCACTTTTCCAGGGTTTAACCAGACCATTCCAGACCTCTTTTTCTACCTGGACTTCTTCCTTACAGTGTGGGCAGAGTGTTCTCACCAGACGCTGTGCCATAATACCGATAATACTGGAATGGATCAGATAGGCCGGCACCCCAATGTCCTGTAATCGAACAATGGCAGACAAGGTATCATTCGTATGCAGGGTAGATAGCACCAGATGTCCGGTCAAAGATGCCTGTACCGCCATTTCAGCGGTTTCCTTGTCTCTGATTTCCCCAACCATAATAATATCAGGATCCTGGCGCATCAGTGTCCTGACTCCTGTTGCGAAATCCAGATCAATATTTTGCTGAACCTGCATCTGATTAAACAACGGTTCAATCATTTCAATAGGATCTTCCACTGTACAGACATTGACTTCAGGCTTAGCCAATTTACGCAAGGTCGTGTAAAGCGTACTGGTCTTTCCGGAACCGGTGGGTCCGGTAACCAGAATAATACCATTGGGCTTTTTGATCATATCCTGCCAAAGCTGATGTTCCTGCTTGCCAAATCCCAGAGACTCAAAGTTCTTTTGTAATACCTCCGGATCAAAAATCCGCATCACCAGTTTTTCACCAAAAGCCGTTGGCATGGTAGAAAGACGCAGTTCAATTTCCTGCCCATTAGGTGTTTTGGTCTTGATGCGGCCATCCTGCGGACGGCGTTTTTCCGAAACATCCATTCGTCCCAAAATTTTTATGCGGCTAGATACAGCTGTCATAACTGCCGCCGGTATCTCATACACCTGCTGCATTATGCCGTCAATACGAAAACGAACATTGGCCTGTTCCCGCCTTGGTTCCAGATGAATATCACTGGCAC
>CBDTVA010000526.1:0-2187 GCA_965363935.1 uncultured Gammaproteobacteria bacterium
TCGCGCCGGGCCAGTTGCCGCCGGTCAATGCGTTCTGGTCGCTGACTATGTATGCTATTGAAGATCCGTCAAGAATGCTCCTGGAAATATAGCCAGGAAACTTTTTTACTTTATTACTATTTACTTTATGTATGCTGTTATTAGGTGAACTCAATGAAACTAGAATATGATGTCATAATCATTGGTGCGGGCCCCGGAGGTTATGTGGCCGCTATTCGTTGTGCGCAATTAGGGATGAGCGTTGCCTGTGTTGATAAATGGCTTGATCAGAATAATAAACCCCGCCTGGGTGGTACCTGTTTAAATGTCGGCTGTATCCCCTCCAAAGCTCTTCTGGAGTCATCAGAGATCTATTGTCAAAGTGCAAGCAGTCTTGGCCAGCATGGCGTTGATATTAAAGATGTGTCGCTGAATCTGCAACAAATGATGGATCGAAAAAATAATGTCGTGAACACCCTGACCTTTGGTATTGAATCCTTATTTAAAGCCAATAAAATTGACTGGATTCAGGGCAAAGCCACGATTGCCAATAATGATGATCTCCCAGACACAAAGCCGAAAGTCAAAAAAGTAAACGTAGAATTGCATAATAATGAAGTCATCTCGCTAAAAGCCCCCAATATTATCATTGCCACAGGTTCTTCTCCCATTGATTTGCCTATTGCACCAATAGATAATCAATGCATTGTCGACTCCAGCGGTGCACTTGCTTTTGAGCAGGTGCCGAAAACACTTGCCATTATCGGGGCCGGCGTTATTGGTCTGGAATTGGGCAGCGTGTGGAAACGCCTTGGCGCTCAGGTAAAAATCTTTGAAGCACAGGACAGTTTTCTCACTTTTACCGATCAATTGCTTGCCAAAGAAAGTTTAAAACAGTTTTTCAATCAGGGACTGGAAATAAGTTTGAATACCCGTTTGCTGTCTGCTCAAAGCAAAAAAAATTCGGTCACAGTCAAATATCACGACGCTGAAGGTGAACACAGTGAAACCTTTGATAAATTAATTATCGCTGTCGGGCGCCGTCCTAATAGTGAGGGGCTGTTTGAAGATGTAACTGAGCTGGAGTTCGATGAAGGTTGTTTTTTTCATGTCAATGAACGTTGCGAAACCTCCCTGCCGGGCATTTATGCCATCGGCGACACAGTACGCGGCCCAATGCTGGCTCATAAAGGCTCAGAAGAAGGTCTTATGGTCGCGGAGTTAATTGCAGGCAACCATCGTGAAGTGAATTATCAATTGATCCCGTCGGTTATATATACCAATCCGGAGCTGGCCTGGGTAGGAAAAAATGAGCAGGAGCTTAAATCAGCCGGTGTTGATTTTAAAGTAGGTACTTTCCCATTTGCTGCCAGTGGCCGTGCTCAGGCAGTCAATGAAACCACTGGCATGGTTAAAGTCATTTCCCACGCCAAAACCGATCGAATTTTAGGCGTGCACATCTTGGGTTCCCAGGCATCTGAAATGATTGCCCAGGCTGTCATTGCCATGGAGCTGGGTGCCAGTTCCGAGGATATTGCACTGACCATGTTTGCCCACCCGACCTTTTCAGAAGCCTTCCACGAAGCAGCACTTGCAGTGTCAGGCAATGCTCTGCATATCGCACAAAGAAGAACACGGAGGTCATAACGGATTACATTTCCTGTTTGGGGTAGGCTGGTGTTCAATTTCAATGCTCTATAGGTTTTGTCCAGTCTTCCAGTATTAAATGATGCTTCAAATTATAAAATGCCTTGTCATTGCTAATTAAAACGGCACCCACAGCAACGGAATGGGCTGCAATCAGCATATCCATTGTACCCAAGGGCTTGCCTTCATTTTCACAGACTGTTGGTAATTGACCATAGGTATTAGCGGCATCAGAATCCGACAAGAAACGATAATTTGATCATTTTCTGTAATAAGACTTACCATTACATTTAATGCCTGTTGCCGGTATTTTCCCGGTAGTACTTGAATGCTGTTGCACTCATACACGAGGTCATAGTTTTCAAACCAGTCCTGAGGATAATCAAACAAATCAGCAACAAGATAGTTTACTTTTGAATCCGGGTAAGTAATGATATTGAGATTTATGTGTGTAATATATGGCGTCATTTTTTTGTGCATTGAATAGACTTAGATAAGCTCTTACCTCTAGGAGCTTGTCCGAGAATAGAAATCCTACTGCGGAAAAGCTGATTTTGGCCA
>CBDTVA010000527.1:0-2187 GCA_965363935.1 uncultured Gammaproteobacteria bacterium
CCTATCTTGATATAGTTTACAAAATAGTCAGGTTCAAAGACCGTGATACAAGGCTTATCTGCTCATAAGAAGCACTTTTATAGCAAGCATATGGCCATGAAGTACAATATTGAGGGGGAGATCATGACTAATAAGTTTGGCTTATTTATCAATCTGGATTATGCTCATAAATCCCATAATGAGTGTTCACTGATTTGGCAGGAAATCATGAACAAAATGCTCAAATATGGATTTTCTTTCAATAAGCGGACTTTTTCATTCAATACCGAAAAAAGCTCTGAGGAGATCTCATTAGACGTTAGGTGCCTGTTTGATGAAATTCAAGCAGAACATCATGACTTTTACAGCTATATTACTGATTGTTATATTTTAAACCTTGAGGGTTGTCATGACCTGACGTTACCAGACACCAGCAACAGCATCGATGTTGAAGACATTAGTCTGCAGGATTTAAAGGCTCATGGAGTGGAGTATGACTTGATTTTCAAAAAAACTGAGTAACGCTCAGTAATAAACGGTGCTTGCCTGTAAGAGCAGACTTCAAATATCACGGTCTTTAGAATCGGGTATTTAAAGTTGTTCTACAGGACCGTAACCTTTAAGCCAGTCAATAGCCTCGTCTTTTGTTTGAAAAAATTTAATCGGTACTTCTTCCAGAAAAATATCATTATCCACATCATCAGGTTCCGTTGCTAGATTATTTTCATTAATAACAGCAATTGCAGAATAATATTTTTTTACAATATCACCTAATTGAAACTGGGCTTCAGATGAGACAGAATAACATTTGGAATGGGATGTTAAAACAGGTATTGGTAGTTTAAAGTTTTCTTCTAAATAATCCCAAATCTCAAACATATCCACATCAGTGACATCAACGTGGGAAGATTTACTGATTTCTACATACTGGTCATAAATACGAAGCATAAAATTAGCAAATTTTTTAACAGTCATTGTTATCCATCTTCTGTTTTTTTATTGAGTATACGTGTTTCTATTTTTTTAGTAAATGGTACTGCCCTTTTCATTCGATTTCTCTTCAGGTCAGCAGAATTCTCTCAGCGAAGTTAATATTAGTACAATTTAATTGTTCAAGGTGTCAATAGGTAAAAACTTCATCTATAGTTTAATTGAGGTGGGGACTTTAAAATGAGTAAAAAGAAAGGCGCCGGGATCATCCCTTTCACGCAAAAGAATAATACCAGCTTTTTTCTGTTTCATAAAACATTTAAAGGTAGAAGATCAGGTCTTCTGGTTGATTTCGGTGGCGGCAGTAACGAAGGCGAAAGTTATCAACAAACTGCCATTCGAGAGTTTATTGAAGAGACTGAAGCCATGTTTTTTGCTGCCGATATAAAAACATCAGATAAAGATAGCAGTTCTCAATCCTCAGTTTTAGCCGGCCTTTTACATAAAACACAGCAACGACACCCTGGCTGGTGGTGTTCAAGACGAAGGCTTACAGACCAGTCTCTAAAAGACTGGAAAACTTTTTTTGTAGAGGTTGGCTATAAAGATTTAAGTCTTATGAACAAAGCATGGGCTACCGATACTGCACACCGATTTGTCAAGCGAAGGGAATTGCTATGGATTAGCAAGGAAGAATTAATTAATATTATCGAACAATCACCTGAAAAACTCTGGGACCGGGTCCGGGAACTGGATAATTTAAAAGCCCTGGTTTTGGAAATTTCAACCAGTGTACCCTCTACTCCAACCATTCAACCAGATAGAAAATTTTAAAACCTTCAGAAGACTTTGCCGGTCCAACCACTTCAGCGGCATAGATTTTTCTGTCCTGATCCTGACCCGCAATTGCCGCTTCTTTTGATTCACAAATTGTAACAGTCGTTGATGGGAAACGGTCGCGTTTTTTTCTTGGTGAATAAATTAGCGCAAAATGCCGATTTGCATAGTTGGCTTCGGGATGCGGGTCAAGGGAATAACCTTTCATATCTGAAAATTCAATGTGTTGATCTTAATTCTAATAATCTGATATTATACATGCTTTAATCAAGCAGTGTTGCATAAGGCCAGTGCTGAAGCATAAAATATTTAAAACAGTCAATTTCTAGCCAACACAATTTTTAGTCATTTTATTAAAGAGCAAGCATAAATATTTCTTTGCTTTAACCTGTGGCTGGCGAATTCTTATTTCAGGCAGCCAATGGAGTCTGAAATAATCCA
>CBDTVA010000528.1:0-2171 GCA_965363935.1 uncultured Gammaproteobacteria bacterium
TTTGCCAATCCTAGAAATGCAGCTGCTGGCAGTTTGCGCCAACTGGATTCCAAAATTACTGCTTCCCGCCCTCTAGATATGTTTTGTTATAGTATTGGCGCTGTAGAACAGGAACATCCAGACAATCCATTGCAAACAACACATAGCGCCATATTACAGCAACTACAGGGCTGGGGCTTTGCCGTCAGTCCGGAAGTCAAATTGCTGCAAAACTGGCATGACTGTATCGCTTATTATCATTCAATTTTGCAGCGTCGTTCAGAGCTGCCTTATGAAATTGACGGAGTCGTTTATAAGATAGATAGTATTGCACAACAACAGAAAGCGGGTTTTATCTCGCGTGCACCCCGCTGGGCCATTGCTCACAAGTTTCCTGCGGAGGAAGCTATGACCAGGCTTGTGAATATTGACGTGCAGGTAGGACGAACCGGCGCTCTGACACCTGTTGCTCGACTGGAACCTGTTTTTGTTGGCGGTGTTACTGTGACCAATGCCACTTTACATAATCAGGATGAAATCGATCGTAAAGACGTCCGTGTGGGTGATACGGTTATTGTTCGTCGTGCCGGTGATGTGATCCCTGAAGTGGTCAGGCCGGTACTTTCGCAACGACCTGAAAATACCCGTCTCTATCGAATTCCTGACCATTGTCCTATCTGCGGCTCATTGGCGGAACGGGTAAATGATGAGGCCAAATCACGTTGTACTGGCGGACTGTATTGCCCGGCACAGCGTAAAGAAGCCATTAAACATTTTGCTTCCCGAAAAGCCATGGATATTGATGGATTGGGAGACAAACTGGTTGAACAAATGGTCGATGCTGAAATGATTCATGATATTTCGGATTTATTCCATTTATCAAAAGCTCAAATCAGTACTATGGAACGCATGGGTGACAAGTCTGCCGAAAATCTAATTAACGCCATTGAATTCAGCAAATCAACCACATTGCCCCGATTCTTATACGCTCTGGGAATTAGAGAAGTGGGTGAAGCAACCGCTTTGGCTCTGGCCAGTCATTATAAAACCTTATCCGCTATGCAAACTGCCATAGCAGAGGATTTGCAGACCGTCCCGGATGTGGGTCCTGTTGTCGCACATAATATCGAAACTTTTTTTTCCCAGCCTCATAACCAGGAGGTTATCAATAAATTATTGGCATCGGGAATTAACTGGCCGGAAATACAGACAAAAGAAACCGATGAACAGCCTCTGGCCGGAAAAACAATTGTTTTGACCGGCTCTTTATCCCGGATGACCCGTAGTGATGCCAAAGCCCGCCTGATTGGGCTGGGCGCTAAAGTGAGCGGTAGTGTGTCAAAGAATACCGATCTGGTCATTACCGGAGAAAAGGCGGGCTCCAAGTTGAAAAAAGCAGAACAATTAGGTATTCAGGTTATGGACGAAGAAGAGATGTTAAAGCTTTTTCAGGTGTAATCCAAAAGGGCGGCGGCCGGGATTTGTGTAAAATTGCCCGATGAAATTTATCTCTTTTCTGCATTTGTATCTTGTCATTTAGCCGTGTTCATATCATCATATTGCCGTTTCACCTCTGATTTACCTGCTCATTTTACAAAAACTGACACAGATCAATATAAGATTAAAGTTATATAGTTATTTATTGACGATTTTGGATGATGTTGCCATAATAAAAGTGGGAAACCAGATAACATTTAAACTGTTTTTTTACTCTTTCAAAGAGCCATGCTTCAGAAAAAAGATAAATAATGCAAGATGAACCTGGCTCCTGTTAAGAAAAATTGGGGGGATAAAGACGGGCCTTGACAATTTTTTTGCCGACCTGCCTGAAATGATAAATTATATATTCAATCAGGAGGTGTCTTATGAAACTCTCATCTTTTTTCTACTTATTGGTACTCATTTCTGCTTTATTAATACCTGCACGGCAAACGCCGGCTTTTTTCTTTGATTTTGATTTCAGCAGTCGTTCGGATTCCTATGGCTGGGATTATTATTACTATGACTCAAGGTATGAACCCTACTATTGGAGCAATTATGATCCCTACTATCATACTCGACATCGCCCACGCCCACGCCCACGTTGGAGTCAACCCTACCATAACCGTTGGGGTGAGCCATACTGGAATCGGTGTGACGGTTCGCCTTATGATCAACCGAATTATGCTGCTGTAGATGACTCAGGCCTGAGT
>CBDTVA010000529.1:0-2133 GCA_965363935.1 uncultured Gammaproteobacteria bacterium
TTAGGTTAAACGTTATAAAACGAAAACTCAAAAAAATGCTAAGAAAATTTTTTATACCGGCAATTATTTTTATTCTTTCTATTGCTTTTTTTAAATTGATGCTGGCCAGTAAGAAAGCTACGCCTGAGATTGAGATTGATGAGCATGTCTGGCGGATTGAACAACGTATTGTCGAAAAACGAACGCTGTCACCGGTGATTACACTCTATGGCAGGGTCGAAACCTCTGACTTGTTAAATGCTGCAGCGCCTGCACCCAGCCAGGTCGCAAAAGTCATTGTCAAAGAGGGTGAATACATTGAAAAAGGCCAATTAATGTTAAGTCTGGATCCTGAAGATTTTGAGCCTTTGCTAAAACAGTCCCAGGGCAAGGTCAGTGAGTTCGAAGCATTAATCAAGAGTGAGCTATTGCGCCATGAAGTGAATTTAAATTCTTTAAAAAATGAAAAGAAACTGCTCAATCTCAGCGAAAAGGCACTGGCCCGAGCAGAACAGGTCAAGAAAAAAAATCTGGGGTCCATTTCAGAAACTGAGCAGGCCATGCAGCAGGTTGAAAAGCAGAGCCTGGCTTATAATACCATGCGTTTTTCTGTCAATGAGCATGAGGCGCGCCTGGAACAATTGCAGGCGCGTCTGATACAGGCACAAGCCGAATTAACCAGAAACCGCCTGGCCCTGAATCGCAGTCAAATTTATGCACCCTTCACTGGTGTGGTTGCAAAGGTGAACGTGGCCCGGGGCGATCGAGTCAACAGCAATGAAAAACTGCTCAGCTTTTATTCCATGGAGCGTCTTGAGATCCGCGCCAAACTACCCATCAATATCCTGGCTGAAGTACAGCATAACATTGGTGATGAAATCAGCTTAAACGGTATTGCTTCCAATGGCGGCCGACAGGTGCCAGTAGTTCTTGAACGCCTGTCAGGTGAGGCTAATGCCAGTGGCGTGGATGCCATTTTTTCCCTACAGGCAAATGTTTCACATTTCCGCATTGGTTCTATTGTGGTAGTACGTCTGCAAAGAGCGGCTCAGGAGGATTTGATTAAGATACCTTATCAGGCCATGTACGGCACGGATCGTTTATATAAAATCGTCGCCAATCGCCTGCAGTCAGTCAGGGTGCAATCGGTAGGTGAGTATGAATCAGACAATCCACTTACTAATAGCCAGCCACAGCTATTGGTTCGAAGTGATGAATTGCAATCGGGAGATGCTATTTTATCCACCCATCTACCCAATGCCTTCAGTGGTTTGAAAGTGGATATTGTCAGGAAAAAGGCAGAGTAAATAGTTATAAAATGAAAATCCTGTCCACATTTGCGCACCATAAGGTTGCCGCCAATCTGTTAATGGTCATTATGATTTTGACCGGTGTGTTCGCCCTGTCAAACCTTAATGTGCAGTTTTTCCCTACCTTTGAACTGGATCGAATCAGTGTAAGAGTAATCTGGAGTGGCGCCAGTGCTGAAGATGTGGAAGAAGGGATCACTATACCTCTGGAACAGGCACTCAAATCCGTTAATAACATCAAAAATATGACCTCAACTTCGGCACAGAACCTGTCTTCCATCCAGCTGGAATTTTATGATGGTACGGATATGATCCTGGCACTGGATAAAGTAAAACAAAAGGTTGATGAATTTCGCAATTTTCCCAAGGATGCAGAAAAACCACAGGTTGAGACGCTGACCCGATATGAAGGGGTAGCGAAAATAATTTTGTCCGGTAGTGATCACTTACAGAAAATGGATTTGCGTGAGCTTAGAATGCTGGCCAATCAGTTTGAACGGGAACTGACCCGGCAGGGAATTGACCGGGTGGAAATCAATGGCTTGCCTGATGAGGAAATCAGTATCGAAATTCCCATTGAAAACCTGCAATATCTTGACCTGACACTGGATGAAATCAGTTCACGGATCAATACCTTCAGTCAGGATATGCCTGCCGGTACCCTGGGCAGTCAGCACAATGCCAAGGAATTGCGCAGTCTGGAACAGGCACGCAGCGAGATGGAGTTTGCGCAAATTCCTGTGGTCAGCAATGACACTGACTTTGTCCGACTGGGGGACATTGCCAGCATTAAACGGCAGCCGGACAGTGAAGGTGTACTGCGTATCAAGAATGGTCAGCCGGT
>CBDTVA010000530.1:0-2108 GCA_965363935.1 uncultured Gammaproteobacteria bacterium
GCCGGCAGCAAGAAAAACATTTTTTTCCAGGTGCGCGCCGTCCAGGATTATGGCCCCCATGCCGATCAGGCAATTATCTTCAATTGTACAGCCATGCAGGATCACATTATGACCGACGGTTACCTGACTGCCAACGCTCAACGGATAACCGCCGGGGTGTTTATTGGTATGATCATGAGTAACATGCAGCACACTGCCATCCTGAATACTGGTACAGGCACCAATTTTTATCCAGTTAACATCACCTCGAAGCGTTGTATTTGGCCAGATAGAACTATCCTGCCCGATTTCCACCTGCCCGATAACCTGAGCAGCTTCGTCCACATAAACATCCTTGCCGATGTCTGGACGGTGTTGCTTAAAAGATCTAATGCTCATGGTATTTCCAGCGAATGATTTCTTTTATAAATAACAATCTGGTGTCTGACTGCTAAAGCTCAATTAACGCATAGTGACCAGTTCTTCGGCGCTGCAGGGATGAATGGCGACAGTATTATCAAAGTCTTCTTTTGTGGCTCCCATTTTTATGGCAACCGCAAAGCCCTGCATCATTTCATCAGCACCAGGACCGATAATATGGCAGCCGATGATTCTTTCCTGAGCACCGACACACACCAGTTTCATAGCCGTCGGTGCCTTATGCTCAGTGAAGGCATGAGACATGGGCGTGAAGTTGGTACTATAGATTTTTACCGCCTCACCATGAGAGTCACGGGCCTCACACTCAGTCAGGCCAATAGTGGCAATGGGCGGATGACTGAACACCACGGTGGCGATATTGCTGTAATCCAGCTTGCGTTCCGGCATATTATTAAACAGTCGATCCGACAGACGTCTGGCTGCTGCAATGGCAACCGGTGTTAACGCGGCCTTGCCATTGACATCGCCTAATGAGTATATGCCCTGAACATTGGTTTGTTCGTATTCATCGCTGGGAATAAAACCCTGTTTATCAGTGTAGACGCCGGCAGCTTCCATATTCAGGTCGGCGGTGTTCGGTGCCCGGCCAATAGCCCAGACCAGGGCATCGACATTATTGACCTGTTGATTTTGAGTGCAGTGCAGGGTTAACTTGTCCTGGTCATTTTTTTCCACCCGCTCCACTTCCGTGGTACTGAGTAACACGATATTGGGATCATCCTGGATCACTTCAGCCAGTGTTTCAGACAGAATAGAATCAAAGTTACCCAGCACATGTCCCTTGCGGATCAGCAGCGTCACCTGGCTGCCAAGACTGCTCATCAGACCGGCCAGTTCCACAGCAATATAGCCGGAGCCGACTATGGTAATGTGTTCGGGTTGTTCCCTGAGTTCAAAAAAGCCGTCAGAAGTCATCCCCAGATCGGCGCCAGGAATATCGGGAACAACAGGATAGCCGCCAGAGGCGACAACAATATGATCCGCAGTATAGTGCTCGCCATTGACTTCAAGAGTCCCGGCATCGATAAAGTGTGCCTTGCCCTGGATATAGTCAATATTGGAATCGGTGAGATAATTGCCATACCAGTTAATAATCCCGGAAATATAGCCTTCCCGCTGTGCCACGAGTTTACCCCAGTTTAAACCATTATTGCTGACATCAAAGCCATAATCTCGGGCATCGGCCATGCCATGAGCCAGATTAGCGGCATTCCACATGACTTTTTTCGGCACACAGCCGATATTGACGCAAGTCCCACCCACTCTGCCGCTTTCAATAATGGCACATTTTTTACCGTATTGAGAAGCGCGCTCTGCAACAGAAATACCCCCGCTGCCAGCACCAATTGAAATTAAATCGTAGTGTTTAGACATAAAAATACCTGGAAAAGTGTGTGAGAAAATAAACTAAAAACTATATTCTGTTAATAGTGGGGATACATGGGATCTTTATCAATATCAGGCTAAGGCTCTTACAATTTCAAGCAGAAAAAACTTCACTACTGTTGTGCATTGCTAGAAAAACAGTAATTTGATAATAAAACAGGAAAGGGCAATGTACAGTACTATTTTAATCCACTGTTCGCCCTTGTGGATAGTTGTATGAGCACCATACCAGCCACCAATTGAATTCCCCAGAGCCAGTCCCAGTCCTGCCCACCACATTAATTGTAGCTGTGAGGCAAAAA
>CBDTVA010000531.1:0-2091 GCA_965363935.1 uncultured Gammaproteobacteria bacterium
TTGCTCAGTCCCCTTCCCTGAAACCTGCTTCGGACAAAACTGCAAAGCTGTCATTCCCTGCAAAGAAAATTACAGCAAGAAAATCAACTCTACCTGTTGAGAAAAGCCAGACAATAAGCAGGAAAAATAAAATCCAGTCAAAGACTGTTCAAAAAAACGTTGCAGCCATTACTGAAAAAAATACCCGGACTCAACTAAGACCCGAACAACAAAAATTCATGGATAAATTAACCTTGCTTAAATCTTTAAGGAGTCAGGGAATAATTTCTGAATCTGACTACCAGCAACGAAAAAAAGCAATAATAGATGCCAACTTCAGAGTCGTTTCATCAACTCAAATCGCTTCATCTGAAAACAATGCAAGGGAAACGGTTTCACAAAAATCCAGAGACATGCTGAAAGGTCTTAAATTTGGCAATTATCACGCATTAATTATCGGCAATAATAAATACAAACATTTACCGGTCTTAGAGACAGCCGTCAATGATGCACAAAGCCTGGCAAAATTACTCAAAACTGAATACGGTTTTAAAGTCAAGCTGCTCCTCAATGCCAGTCGTTATGATACTCTCAAGGCAATGGGTGAGTTTCGACGTACGCTGACCAAAAATGATAACCTGCTCATCTATTATGCTGGTCATGGAATATTAGACAGAGCATCAGAGAGAGGATATTGGCTCCCGGTAAATGCTGAACAGGATTTTAATGCCAACTGGATTTCTACTTCAGAAATCACTGATACTCTAAAAGCCTTACAAGCCTGGCATGTTCTGGTAGTAGCCGACTCCTGTTATTCCGGGACACTGGTCAGAAGTGCTTCAGTTAAATTAACAACCCCGGAAGAACAGGTTTCCTTATTCAAACGCCTGCTGAAGAAAAAATCACGTACCGTCATCACATCGGGTGGTCTGGAACCGGTCACTGACTCTGGAGGAGATAACCATTCTGTTTTCTCACAGTCACTTCTTGATGTATTAAAAAATAATACGCAGGCAATTGAAACAGAACAGGTTTTTTCTCAAATCAGAGATAAAGTTATATTAAATGCCGATCAGACACCAGAATATTCCGATGTTAGAAAAGTTGGACATAATGGCGGAGACTTTATATTTGTACGTCGATAAATTTTTCCAGGCACTTCATCAATGCAAATTCCTGCTTTATCGATTGAAAAGTGTCATTAAATTGCCTATTCTTAAAATCCACACTTTTCAAAGGCCAATTAGGCAACAACTAAGGTCTTACTGACTCCTTCTTCACGGTGAGAACAACAAGGCGGGATCTTATGTCCAGGTTTAATCCCATGATTTCGGTAAGTCTGGTACTCGCCATGCTGGTCATGTTGGCGGTCATTTATTTTTCCCTTTTGGCCCCAACGCGCTCTGCGCAAAGCATTAAATTTGCAACAGGTGAGTGGGCACCCTATACGGGAGAAAATCTCCAGGCCAGGGGGATTGTCACTGCCATTGTCACGCATATTCTGGGTCAAATGGGTTACCGTGCTGAATACGAGTTCATGCCCTGGCCGCTTGGTGAAACCCTGGTGGCCGGTAGCCAGAGAAATGACGGTTTGCGTGGGATCTTCCCCTATATTAGAACCGTTCAGAGGGAAAAAAAATTCTATTTCAGTCATAAAGTCATCGATATAGAGTACGCCGCCTTCTACCATAGAGAACATAACCCCAATGCAGCCAAAATTGGCACTGCAGCTGATTTATCAGAGCACAGAATTCTGGCTCTGCAGGGATACGATTATCATCCTGAGATAAAACCCTATCTTCCTGCAGAACCATGCCGGAAAAATGACACTCTGGATGCCTTTCGCCATCTCGCAAATCCCAGACCAACTGTGTTATTGTATTCGAAATCAATTGACACCAATTACTTCGAACCTGGAAAAGGATCCGGACAGAAAAAAACCGTCCAGGCATTTGCCCCTGTCGGCATGAAGAAACTGCGCTTTTCACAATCACTACTCCAGGAAAATTCGGCGGATAGAGAAACGGAATATTTTGTCTATTCTTTTACTGATATTACTGATCTATCTTCCAAGAAAAAACTCAATAATTACGATATTTTAGTAGTGAAAGG
>CBDTVA010000532.1:0-2044 GCA_965363935.1 uncultured Gammaproteobacteria bacterium
AGATTTCAGATATGGCTTATCAACCCTCGGGTCTTCAGATTGGCAAGATGCGCGTGCCTCTGGGGGTGATTGGTATTATTTATGAATCCAGACCCAATGTAACCGCAGACGCGGCAGCCCTGTGTATGAAATCCGGCAATGCAGCCATTTTGCGGGGTGGTTCTGAAGCTATTTATTCCAATCAGGCTATAGCAAACTGTATCAAACAGGGGCTGCAACAAGCGGGTCTGCCAACGGATGTGGTACAGGTGCTTGAAACCACTGATAGAGAAGCTGTAGGTGAATTGATCACCATGCAGGAATATGTGGATGTGATTGTTCCACGAGGCGGCAAGGGTCTGATCGAGCGGATCAGCGGTAATGCCCGGGTGCCTGTTATCAAGCACCTCAATGGTATTTGCCATGTTTATATTGACGGTAAGGCCGATCGACAAAAGGCGATTGATGTGGCCTATAATGCCAAAACGCATCGTTATGGTGTCTGTAATGCCATGGAAACCTTGTTAGTAGACAGTGCGGTTGTTGCTGATATTCTGCCTGAACTGGCACAGAAATATGCTCAAGCGGGGGTGGAATTGCGCTGCTGTAAGCTTAGTGCTGCCGTTTTGGCTGACTTGTTTTCAAACGAAGTTAATTTTGTTGTCGCGGCGACAGAAGAAGACTGGGACACTGAATATCTGGCACCTATTTTATCTATCCGGGTTGTGGATGGTATGGATGCAGCCATTGAACACATCTTCCAGCACAGCTCAGGTCATACTGAATCCATTATTACGGAAGATTATAGTCGCGCCAGACGTTTTCTGGCCGAAGTGGATTCCAGCTCCGTT
The DNA here is from genome assembly GCA_965363935.1 of uncultured Gammaproteobacteria bacterium. Classification (GTDB taxonomy): domain Bacteria; phylum Pseudomonadota; class Gammaproteobacteria; order GRL18; family GRL18; genus CBDTVA01. The sequence continues at coordinate 831 of CBDTVA010000532.1, forward strand.
ATGGTGAATGCCTCAACCCGTTTTGCTGATGGTTTTGAATACGGTCTGGGTGCTGAGATTGGCATCAGCACAGACAAGATCCATGCTCGTGGCCCGGTTGGTTTGCAGGGCTTGACATCGCAAAAGTATATTGTGCTGGGTGACGGGCATATTCGTCAATAACGCTCATGCCTTTTCAATTGCAGCCGCCCATCGGTATTTATGGCGGGACATTTGATCCGGTACACTACGGACACTTGAGACCAAACCTGGAATTGTGTGAAATTCTGAATATGGATCAGGTGCGTTTTATTCCCTCTTTTCTTCCACCACATCGAAACGAACCGTTGGCGCCGGTGCAGCGCAGGCTGGAAATGGTGGCTCTGGCGATTGAGCCGGAACCACTGTTTGTTCTGGATGATAGAGAAGTAAAGCGTGGCGGAGCTTCCTATATGGTGGATACTCTGGCCAGTCTGCGTCAGGATTATCCCCATAACCCCTTGTGTTTGTTAATGGGAATGGATGCCTTTGCCGGTCTTGATAGCTGGCACCGCTGGCAGGAACTGCTTGATTATGCACATATTGTGGTGAGCCAGAGACCGGAAACGGATTTTAATGCACTGGATATGTGGTCTGAAGCGATACAAAATTTTTATCAGGACCATAAGGCTGATCTGAGGACGATACGCCAGTCACTGTGCGGAAAAATACGGCTTGAACCTGTGACCCAACTGGCCATATCGGCGACTGACATTCGAAATAGATTAAAAAACAGGCAATCGATCCGCTTTTTAGTGCCTGAACCCGTCATTAATCTGATAAACTGTTATCATTTATATGATCACTGAGCAAATTGCTCATAAAAGAAGAGGCAACTAAATATTAATGAATCTTGATGAATTAAAGGCGTTGGCCGTCAGTGCAGCGGAAGATCTAAAAGCATTTGATGTGAATATTGTTAACGTACGGGGGCGTAGCAGTATTACTGATGTCCTGGTTTTTGCCAGCGGTCGTTCGGATCGACAGGTAAAATCAATTGCCAATAATGTACTGCTTGAAGCTAAGAAAGCAGGCGTTCAGCCTCTGGGAGTTGAGGGATTAAACACGGGGGACTGGGTGCTGGTTGATTTGGGTGATGTGGTCGTGCATGTTATGTTGCCGCAGGTCAGGGATTATTATGGTATAGAGCGTATGTGGGAAGTGGATGACTCTGTATCAGCTGAAGGCTCTGAACA
>CBDTVA010000533.1:0-2033 GCA_965363935.1 uncultured Gammaproteobacteria bacterium
GGCAGTTTCAACAGTTCATCGACCAGGTAATAGAACGCGTTCTGGCGGGTGATGGTATTTCCAGCGGTTTCAGCAATACGACTTTTATCCCGCCCATGGTGCAGCAGATGATCAAAACAGGAGAACAGACCGGTAGTCTTCCCAAAGTCATGGCCAGGCTTGCCGATTTCTATGAACGTGAGCTGTCAGTGCGCCTGGAAACCTTTTCCCGTCTGGCCGAGCCAATAATGCTGCTGGTCATGGGAGTGGTGGTCGGCCTGCTGGTCAGCTCGTTGATTCTGCCTATCTTCAAGTTATCCAAGGCGGTCAGCTAAACTTCATAGCAAATCCTGCTATCATTATGCTTTTATTGTGATAAGATTATTGCCGCTCCGCTCTGTAGGTTGGGTTAGGCTGCGCTAACCCAACCTACAATAAGAACACACAAAGCGGAGAACAACCAGGCTTCTTAATAAAAGGAATTATTATGACCGCTCAACTGGAAGAGCAGAGCACCCCTTCAGTTGTACAGAAAATTGTACAAACACTTGATTTAACTCCCCGGGATAAAAAAAAACAGGATAAGCTTGTCAATGCGCTGAGTGTATTTTTGCACGCACACTGCTGTGATTTTAAACAACAACCTGTCGATGACTTCCTGGCAACTATCCTGATTGCTGAAATTGAGCAGAAAATCAAACAACAGGTCGATGCAGTTTTACACAATGGTGTTTTTCAGGCGCTTGAGTCAATCTGGAGAAGTTTGTTTTTATTAGTAGAACGAACCCAATTCAGAGAAAATATCAAAATTGAGCTGCTCAATCTCTGTCAGACTGATTTGCTTGAAGATCTGGAAGATGCATCTGAAATCACTAATTCCGGTTTGTATCAACTGATTTACAGTGCGGAATATGGTCAATATGGCGGTGAGCCTTATGGTGTGATGATTGGCAACTATCAATTAACTCCCAAAGGGCCGGATATTAAACTGATGCAAAAAATCGCCAGTATTGCAGCTATGTCCCATACCCCTTTTATTGCCAGTGCGCATAGTGATTTCTTTGATATTGAGCGCATGAGCGAACTTCCAGCGGTAATCGATTTGCATGATATTTATGCAAGTCCTAAATACCAGAAATGGAAAAATTTCAGAACAACTGAAGATGCTCGTTATGTGGGACTGGTGTTGCCAAGGTTTTTACTACGCTGTCCATATCGTTCTGTAAATGAAAAAATGATTAACTTTGGCATTAATTATGAAGAAACTGTCTGTGACGACCTTGAGCATTCTTTGTGGGGGAATCCGGCTTTTTTATTCGTCACCAGACTGGTAGAGAGTTTTGCTAAGTACCGCTGGTGTCCGCATATTATCGGACCATCAGCCGGCGGACAGGTTGAGGATATGACGTTGGACTATTTTGACGCTCTGGGCCGTATTGAAAGTAAATTACCCACTGAAGTAATGATTACTGATCGTCGCGAATATGAATTGACCGAAGAAGGTTTTATCGCTCTGACGTTAAGACGCGGCAAAGATGATGCGGTGTTTTATTCAGCCAATTCAGTGCAGTCAAGCAAACATTTTGCCAATACACGCCAGGAAAAAGAAGCCCATACTAATTTTAAATTAGGCAGTCAATTACCTTATTTGTTTATTATTAACCGAATTGCTCACTATCTTAAAGTGATCCAACGGGAAAATATTGGCACCTGGAAAGAAAAAGCGGATGTAGAACGCGGATTAAATCAATGGATCAAGCAATATGTCTCCGATCAGGAGAACCCGTCCATTGAAATTCGTAATCGCAGACCGTTGCGTAAAGCAAAAATTGACGTGAGTCCGGTTGCAGGAGAGCCGGGATGGTATCGAGCAGCCGTTCTGGTCAGACCTCATTTCAAGTATATGGGGGCGGATTTTACTCTGTCCCTGATTGGAAAACTGGAAGTCAGTAGTGATACTCAACAGCATAGGCAGCAGGTCTGAGCGTAGGGTATAAGCCTGATTGAGCAACTAATTGCTCAATCAGGGGAAAATCCTGTTGACTATTTCTCTT
>CBDTVA010000534.1:0-2031 GCA_965363935.1 uncultured Gammaproteobacteria bacterium
TTGCTTGTTGAATACTCTCCAGAGGATATTGCCAAATTTAATATGCTAGCCTCAGAGTGGTTCGAAACACATGGCTTCATTGATGAAGCACTGCGTCACGTATTGAACACTAAAGACTTTACCCATGCTATCACACTCTTTGAAAGATATCGGCGTAATGAACAAGTGAATCATTGGTGGAATATTGAAAAGTGCCTTAAACTATTCCCTGATAAAATTAGAGAGCAGCATTATGAACTCTTGTTAGCTAATGCTTCGATTTTGCTTGATCGTTATCGTTTTGCGGATATGAGCATTATCATTAAGCAATTAAAAATTTTTAAAGAAAAAATGAATAAGGTCTCTTTGGGAGAATTTTATCTGTTTCAGGCTATCTTATACTACTGGGAAGGAAATGGAGAATCATGTCTCCAATTTTTACAAAAAGCTCAAATATACATTTCTTTGAAACACATAGGACTGTCAAGAATTATTGATATCTACCGGTCGGTAGCGATGCACATGATTGGTAAGAGAGAGGCTATCCTACAAGAACTAAACAAAACATACTTACACACTGAGATCCAGGATCAGGCAAAACTTATTCAAACTCTACTCTCAAAATCATTTATTGAAATATTATCAGGTGAACTTCTCCCTGCTTTGAATAATATGAGAACTATGGAACCACTATGCAATTCAAACACTGATCCAATACCGACAGAGTGGGTTTATTATCTACAGGCCATCAGCTATTTTAGAGGCAATGATCTCAATAAAGCATTAGCTTATTTTACTTCAACAATTGAGCAGCGATATAGTGTATTCAAAAAGTCTGCAGTTGATGCCATGATCGGGCTTATACTCACTTACCAGTCATTGAATAAGCCAGATGAAGTCAAGAAAATGATAAAACGACTAAACAAATTTACTCAGGAATTGAATGACCCACAACTCCTTTCCATGGCTCAATCTGGTCAGGCACGAATCGCTCTTATGCAAAATAATCTGGAATTAGCAAAAGAGTGGCTTGAATCATGTGTTCAACAACCTTCCACATCTTTAATGTTTATATGGCTGGAAAATTCATCTATTACGCAGGCCAAAGTACTGACCGTAATTGGATCTATCAATAGCCTTCAACAGGCTGGCAATATACTTGAAGCGCTTTTACCGGAATTAGAAACTATCAACAATACTTGTCAAAAGATAGAAATATTACCACTGCTGGCATTGGTCTATCACAAACTAGGTCAGGCTGACAGAAGTCAGGAGCTCCTTATTGAAGCAGTTAAGCTGGCAAATTCAGGTGGTTGGATAATGCCATTTATTGAATTAGGAGCAGCTATGGAGGAGCTGCTGAAAAAGTTTATATCCCGAAAAGTTAATTTAAGCAGTGAACAAATTAATTATATCAACATCATTCTATCCAACTTTAAAGCCCGGGAGAATGAAGCACAACCTAAACTATCATTTACTGAAAATGAGCAATTGACCGAAAAAAAATCGTCTACGATAAATGGCTTGCTAACTCAGCGTGAACTTGAAATTCTGATGTTATTAAAACAACGTTTAAGTAATCAAGAAATCGGTGAAAACCTGTTTATATCAGTGGAAACAGTCAAGTCTCATCTTAAAAGTGTATATACTAAACTGGAAGTAGGTCATCGTAAAGAAGCCGTAAACAAAGCAATAAAATTAGGGCTCATTAATTAGTGTCCATCCGTTTATTACTGTTTTTTCACATTCCCCCTTTTCGGGGGATGTATTTTCACTCTTATTGAGGGATTCCACTGGCTCATAAAAAAGGCTACCATTTAAAAAAAGTAAATAGCGACTTTTGCAATTCTAACTAGTTTCCATCCATAAATAGGCGAATTTATTCGCCTAAACCTGCAATTTATGGATGCACACTAACTATAATAGGAATATGCCTTGTTTTTTCCTGAAATTATACCCTATGAGAAAGGAAAATAGCGAAAAAACACCCTAAAAAACTGAAGATGAAAGCACAATGATGAGGGTGGTGGGGAGGTATTTCATGAACTCACC
>CBDTVA010000535.1:0-2012 GCA_965363935.1 uncultured Gammaproteobacteria bacterium
TTTATTAACTCATAATTGGCCTTTAGGTCAGTTGTCTATTGCGTGCAAACTAAATCAGTGCCAACTAAAACAGTGCAATCAAAAACCCGTTCAGCCAAACATTTAAAACAACTGATGCTTCACTATCAACATCATGTTGATCAGGTTCTGGAACAAGTCATCGGCAACACATCCAATATTGCCGATGAATTACATCAGGCCATGCACTACAGTACTTTTAATGGCGGCAAAAGAGTTCGCCCGCAACTGGTTTACCTAACAGGAATGGCGCTCAATATACCTGTTGAACATCTGGATGCCCCTGCCTGTGCGGTCGAGTTGATTCATTGCTATTCTCTGGTACATGATGATATGCCGGCAATGGATGACGACGATTTGCGGCGCGGTAAACCAACCTGCCATAAGCAGTTTTCTGAAGCTACCGCTTTACTGACCGGAGACGCCCTGCAAACACTTGCCTTTGAGGTCTTAAGCAAAAATCACTATGTGACAGACGGGCAAATTGTGTCCATGGTCAGAGCGCTGGCCCGTGCCAGTGGCGCTGCGGGTATGGCCGGTGGTCAGGCCATCGATTTATCGGTGACAGGAAAAACTCTGTCACTGGACGAGTTAAAAGTCATGCACGAGCACAAAACCGGTGCCCTGATCCGGGCCAGTGTACAATTAGCGGCACTGTGTATGAACAGTCCGAAGCAAATAAGCCTGGACATGCTGGATGCTTATGCACGGAATATTGGCCTCTCATTTCAAATCAAAGATGATATTCTTGATATCGAATCAGACACCCAGACACTGGGTAAACAACAGGGTGCGGATATCGAACTCAAAAAAGTAACCTATCCGGCCCTGCTGGGTCTGAACGAGGCTAAGGAAATGGCCCGGCAATGCCATCAGGATGCTCTGGACTGTCTCAGCGGTTTTGGTCAAAATGCCGATCCCCTGCGCTGGCTTTCTGAATATATTATTACACGTGATCATTAATAATAAGGTATAATAGTGAGTTCTGCGGTCAAAAAGTCTCATAGGAAACCTCAGAAAAAAGGAACCCCCGAAACAACCCAGAGAAATCGGCATCTTATTTATGACTGAGCTTTTGCGTTATCCACTGCTGGCTACCATTAATTCCCCTGACGATCTAAAGGAACTGGATACCGAACAATTAATATTACTGGCAACAGAACTGAGAGGTTTTTTGCTGGAATCTCTGGACAGAACCGGAGGACATCTTTCTTCCGGTCTGGGTACGATTGAATTAACCATCGCCCTGCATAAAATCTTTAATGCGCCCAATGATAAAATTATCTGGGATGTGGGTCATCAGGCTTATCCGCATAAAATACTCACCGGCCGTGCCAGGCAGATGAGCAGTATCCGCATCAGGAAAGGGTTGTCGGGTTTTCCAAAACGTTCTGAAAGTCCTTATGACGCCTTTGGAGTAGGCCATTCAAGTACCTCTATCAGTGCCGCACTGGGAATGGCTATCGCAGCCAAAGAAGCAGGTCTGACACGCAAATCCATCGCTGTGATTGGCGATGGCGCGATGACGGCAGGTATGGCGTTTGAAGCATTGAACCACGCTGGCGATCTGGGTGCTGATTTACTGGTGATTCTCAATGACAACGACATGTCCATCTCACCCAATGTGGGTGGCCTGTCGAATTATTTTGCCAAAGTACTATCGGGCAAATTCTACTCAACCGTCAAGTCCAATTCCAAGAAAGTACTCAGTACCATGCCCTCAGTCTGGGAACTGGCCTGTCGGGCAGAAGAGCATATGAAAGGTATGATTATCCCCGGAACCCTGTTTGAAGAACTGGGTTTTAATTATATAGGCCCCATCGATGGCCACGATCTGCCCACTTTGCTCACCACCTTAAAAAACATCAAAGAATTGCCCGGACCACAGTTTTTGCATATCGTAACGCAAAAAGGCAAAGGCTTTGAAGCAGCAGAAAAAGAGCCCACCCAATACCATGCAGCGACTCCAGGCTTCTATAGTAATAAAGAGAATA
>CBDTVA010000536.1:0-2001 GCA_965363935.1 uncultured Gammaproteobacteria bacterium
GTTTTTTTAACAGTTTTTTAATGAGTGCGGTCTTACCGATCCCATCAGATCCCAGGATAAATAAATTGTATCCTTTATGATTCATTCCCATACCAAAATCAATCGCTGCCAGGGCTCTCTTTTGCCCGATAATTTCTTCCAGCTCCGGAAATTCTTCGGTTGTGTTAAAATTTAAATTTTTCAGATCGCATTTTTTGTACAATTGTTCCAGAGACAGCACATGATGTGATAGGGTATTATGTTTACGAGTCATTCTATTTTTAATCCAACAGGAGTAATTCTAAAATCCGGGTAGAAAGCTACCGGGGATTTCAGGATATCATTTTATAATAATGGCAGAAAAAAATTCACAGCGCCCGTCCCAACAGCAGAAAGTCTCTGAGACGCAGGCTCAGACTGAAACGGACATTGACGAGCATTATATCAGTAAATCTCAGGCAAAGCGCGACGTCGAAGCGTTACAAAAACTGGGCGGCAAACTGGTAAAATTATCAAAAAGCACTCTGAGTAAATTTGACCTGGACGAAGGACTGCTGGAGCAACTGCTGTTTACCCAGACCATTCGCACTAACAGCGCCAAACGTCGCCAGATGCAGCTAATTGGCAAGCTGATGCGTCAGGTTGATGCCGATGCAATACGCACTCAATATGAACGCTATCAAAATCAGGCCGTCAAGGCGAATACCTACTTTCATAAGTTGGAAACATGGCGGGATCGCCTGCTGATAGAGGGTGATGCAGCTATTAATGAATTATTGCATGAGCATCCTGAATTTGAACGCTCCAGGCTCAGACAGCTGCTGAGAAATGCAAAAAAGGAGTCTGAAAATAATAAACCACCTAAAAGTACCCGGCAGTTATTCCAGTACCTCAAAGAAGTCATACCCGGGCACAAACAATAATAGGGTTTATGGATATGAAACTTCAGCTTAAGCCATGTATATTAGACTACAGGGTAATCTAATATGCTCCAATACCGGAAAGTTTTTACGAATATGTTGTAAATTACCCGGTTCAATTTCACTGATAACAAAACCGGAGCCACTGGGAAGACGGTCTATAATACCACCCCAGGGATCGATAATCATACTATCCCCATACGTTTCACGGCCATTGACATGATAACCGCCCTGCGCTGCTGAAACGACAAAACAAAGATTTTCAATCGCCCGGGCACGATTTAACACTTCCCAATGTGCCTTTCCCGTTGTTGCCGTAAAAGAAGAAGCTATAGCCAGTACTTCCATTCCCTGACTGACCATGTCCCGGAAAAGTTCCGGGAAACGCAGATCATAACAGATGGCCATCCCTAATTTGCCAAACGGGGTGTCAACAACCACGACCTCGTTTCCTGCTTCAGTAAATGCTGATTCATTGTATGAGCCGCCCTGCTCACCCAGATCCACATCAAAAAGATGAATTTTATCGTAACGCGCAACCACCTCACCCTGATCGTTAAACAGCAGGCTGGCAGAGCGAACTTTGTTTACAGGAACTGAGTTATCATTGCCGGATTTCAATGGTATGGTGCCGGCCACTATCCAGACTGCTTCATTTTTTGCCACAGAAGACAGACACTCCTGAATTTGCCCCTTGCCTGGAGCATCAGTAATAAACTCTTCCGCCACATCCAGAATATCGGACTCTGACAGACCCATATGGGCAAAGTTTTCTGGTAAAACCACCAATTCAGCACCCTGCTTGACAGCATCTGAAATCAGTCTTTTTGCTTCACTTAAATTTGCCTTGACATTCGGCCCTGAAGCCATCTGAATTGCCGCTACTTTAGCCATTTTCCCTCTACCGCATCTTTTTTCTACAATCTTCCATAGTTTCAACGATTAAAACATAAATTACAAGCTTAAACGCACATTACAGAATCTGTTTTAAAACCCTGAGATTTCTGTAATGCCCGATTCAGGGCAATCCTGATGAATTGGTATCAGGTGTCGGTTTCGTCTCTTTAATATCCACTTGTGTCTCCTTGACTTTATCAAGGCC
>CBDTVA010000537.1:0-1995 GCA_965363935.1 uncultured Gammaproteobacteria bacterium
AATCCATAAAACGATTCAACCTTAATACATAAAAGTCATAAAAACTAATTTATCATATAGAATTCAATTATTCAGCAAACAACATAGAACCACATGAATCAAGTATTACTACTCAGTGTAGCAGGAAGTACCACTTTGGCAACACTCTTTGCATGAAAATAAATTCTATAAAGTTTTTCCATTAATGACATTTCCATACGTGCTTTTTCCAGATAGTTAGCTTCTTCGCTGCCAAGATGGCTTGATTTTCTTATTAAGATTTCATTTTGATAAGATTTTATATCTGCTTTTCTATTAATCACCTTTTCAGCAGCTTGTTGATCTTCTTCACTAATCGCTTTGACTGCATCCTGCACTGAATGACAGACATCCTGATAATAACTCATCAATAACTCTCGTGTAATCTCGCTGGGCGGTTGTTTGCTTTCTATATAATGAATAGCTAGTTCAGACAGCTCATTGGTGATGACATCAGAAATGTCATCCAGGTTTGTTGTGGCAGTCATCAGTACCTGAAAGTCCATGCTTTCTTTATCAGTTAACTCCTCTTTTCTCAATTGACTCAGAAATTGAAGAACGGCTTCAGACAGAATTTTGACTTTGTTATCAATTGAGATAATTTTTTCAATTTCCTTGTGATCTTTAGCTGCAATTGCAGGTTGAATACCATGTAGCATGGTATTGACTAATCCACCCATGTGCCCCAGTTCCATTCGAATTTGTTCCAGAGCAAGAGATGGCGTTTCAAGCGCATCAGAAATAAGATATTTGGGTTCAACAATGACCCCCTTTTTCTTCGCAGGTGTTGGTGCCAGACGGGTTGCAAATTTGGCAAACCAGCCGGTAAAACCCAAAAATATAATGGTATTAATAACATTAAATAAGGTATTCGCATTAGCTATTTGACGTGGTACATTAGAGGATTGCGCCTGTCCGGCAACTTCAGTACTCACTGGTGATATTGCAACAGCAAATTCAGCTAATTGGGGGATAAACATAATCCACAATAACACCCCCAGCACATTAAACAAAACATGGACTATGGCCGCACGAACTGCTTCAACAGGCTTACCCATCGCCGCTAACATGGCGGTCACACAAGTCCCTATATTGGCACCTAATGCAAGAGCAATACCTGCCGGCAGACTTAACAAACCTTCACTTGCCATTGCTATGGCAATACCAACTGTGGCTGCTGAAGATTGCACCAGACCAGTAAACAAAGCACCGGCAAAAACACCAATGATTGGGTTTTTCATTGATTCTAGAAATTCAATAAAAGGTTCAAAGGTTCGCAGGGGCTTCATAGCATCGCTCATCAGTCCCATGCCAAAAAAGACCAAACCTAAGCCCATGAGCATCATGCCATAGTATTTAACTTTTTCGCGCTTAGCGGTAAAAGTCATAAAGAAACCAATAGCAATCGGTAATAAAGCGTAAGCGGCAAGATTAAAAGCCAGTAATTGTGCCGTGACTGTACTGCCGATATTGGCCCCCATTATGACGCCAACGGATTGACTCAGAGTCATAACTCCAGCAGTAATAAAGCTCACAACAAGAACAGTTGTAACAGAAGATGAATTTAATACGCCCGTCACAAAAGCACCAGTAATAGCTCCCATAAAACGATTGCTGGTTAATTTCGATAATAATATTTTTAAAGTTTCCCCGGCTGCTTTTTTCAAGCCATCAGATAGCATATCTAAACCAGCAAGAAAAAGCGCAAGGCCGCCAAATAAGCCCATACCTACCTGAAACCAATCAATAGTCGCTTCGTTTAATGAGGCACTCGCCACCGGCACACCCGCAGATGAAGTGACTACCCAGGTAAAAAATAAGAATGAAAGGGAGATTAAACCGGCAAATTTGTAACCTTGCGTTGTTTTAAATAGGAAATTCATATGAATAACACCTTTATATATTCGTTAACAGACAGACTCAAAAATAATCTCAACATATTGGGAGGGGAATAAAAGTTTGTCCTGAGTGAACTAG
>CBDTVA010000538.1:0-1994 GCA_965363935.1 uncultured Gammaproteobacteria bacterium
GATGAATGCCGGAAATTATACTTTCTGGGACTTTATTAAGGTTGGTGGACCTCTGGTTCTTTTATTGTGGCTGTTATTCAGTTTATTGTTACCCTGGATTTATAGTATATAGTGCCGTTGCTGATAACCGTCTTGCATCACATCTATAAACCTTATATCCAGAAAATAATGACATGAATCGAATATCTTCATATACTTGTTCGTATCAATAGTGCAGAAGAATTTAGACATATTTTAATAATTTTTTGGTATTCCTTATGTTTACACCCCAGTTACGTATTCCTGAACAAAAAGCGATTTCTGCAAGTTATCAGGGTGTCCTGCCTGATGAGATTGCTGTGCAAAACTGGCTTAATAGTCGTGTTCATACAGATAAACAGGGGTTTCTGGATACTCTGGTGAGTCTGAATCGAGTTCAGTGCAAGCCTTCTATACGAATGGGAATAATGAAACTGATTGATACCGAGATTGAGAAAGAGCTGGATGATTTATTTAACAAAACGAAATTAGTTACTTTTCCAGTCAATGAAGAATATCAGGTATTGAGTGATACCATGCAACACCTGCTATTGGAAAGTTCCCTGGCCTATCAAATCATTATTAGTGATATTGCTGCCAATGAAGATTATGTCAGCCAATATCTTGGCAGCCTGCTCCCTGAGTCACTGTTTATGGCACTATTTTACCTGTCGCGTCTATTAGTGGAGCGGTTTCAGCTTTATCTATCTGAGCCTGCCTATGTCTGGCAGGAACTGAACCAGCTCTATCTGCTGGCAGAAAGAATTGGTGCTCAGGAAAATGAGGTCAGGATGCACACCTCAATTAAAAATAAGTACCTGCAAATTGTCATTTTAAGATTGTTAAACCCTTATCGAATGATGCATCTTGAAGCACGTAAAATTTATCAATTGCTGGAAAAATGGGCTGAACAGTGTGAAATTGTTGGCTATGTGCAACAAAAGCCGGAAAATGATTTTGTCGTTAATCTGTTGTCTGATTTCCCTCCGCATCATTTTGAAAAAGACAATGACAGTAAAGAAAATAATGCCGGCATGTTTGAAGGCCGTGTTTTGAAAATGAATAAATTAAGGACTTATCTTAAAAATTATCTGGATCAGATTGAACATCAGAAACAATCCCATGTGTTGTCCTATCAGGCCCGGATGCATAACGACATGTTTCAACGAATTGATAATGAAATGAGGAGGCATCAAGAACGTTCGCAGGAACGCTCTTTTGTTGGTAATAATATAAAGTTACTATCCGGACTGAGAGCTTGTCATCACTTTATTAGTGACAGAAAGGCCTTTGAACCGCAGGCAGAAATTGACGCCCGACTGCAACAAAAACTGGAAGAAAATCAACACAGAGATGATTCTGGTATTAATTTAATTAGTTTACTTGAAGAGGAAAAATTATTAAATAAAATGAACCCGATGGGAGAATTGCAAAGTATCAATCCTTTTTTAAAAGAGTCTGATGTGATGGGTGATGCATGGGATCGTGTTTATGCCAGTTCGGTGATACACGCAAATGTGAACGAGACTCAAAAACAGCTTAACAGCAGTTTGAAAGAGGAAAACTGGCGGCAAAAAAATGAAAGTGCTCATGGTATGTTATTAGTGAGCAAAAATGATATTGAAATGCCGATAGCTGTGGGGATGCTGGTTGCCTATCGTTTGAGTGTGGAAAAGGCTTATTGTCTGGCGGTGGTTAAGTGGCTAAGGCTCAATCCCCGTAAGGGCATGGCAATCGGTGTGAAACTTATTGCTGTACAGTCCAGAGCTATTGCAGTGAAGGGCGAAACGGGTGCTGGTGCAGGTGGAGAGTTTCAGCGGGCTTTTTTGATATCTGAGAATGACACGCAAGGCAAAGGTGGCAAACTGCACCTGATCGTGTCGGCTGGAATCTATGATAAAGGCAGCATTCTCAAGGTATGGCACAATAATAAGTTAAATCGTGTTCAAATTACACAGATTTTATTAGCAACCGAT
>CBDTVA010000539.1:0-1993 GCA_965363935.1 uncultured Gammaproteobacteria bacterium
GATAAGTTGTTAAAACGCTGCTCCAGTGATTTCAGATACTGTTCCTGCTGTTTTAATATGCGACTTTGCTGTTCTAACTTTTGTTGCTGTTGTTTATACAGTTTGTGCAGCGTATCAAAATCTTTTGCTGGACTTTCAGCATAGCATAATTGAGATCCGGCCATTGCAGCACATGCAAACCACAGGCCTATATTTTTACTTATCATTTTACATCCACATAGCGATATATTTATCCGGTCAATTTATCACCTTCTAATAATCTAATCAAATCCATTTTACTGACTTCTGAGTCACGTATCAAGTTGGAAATTTACTGAAAAACAGCAGGCTCAAAAATTGCTTGATATGATGGCAATAATGCTGCCGGATTTTTAAAAGCAGACACATTTTTTATTTGAATATCAACAAAGGTTGAGTTTCTTAAGGTCAAATTATCCAGAGAATTCTGTATGATATTCACTTCTGCCGGGAGGTTGATATTAGTTGTACTGGCAGATGAAATATTTTGCAGCCTGCTAAGGCTATCAATATTTGAACCAACTTCTGTAGCATTGATGCTCAGAACCTGTCGGATACCAATGTCAATTTCAACACCATTACTGAAAACAAAACCACCACGGGCGGCAGATAAAGTATCATTGTCAACTGCCTGCCAATGATAGATGCCATGATCTGCAAGAATATCTGCATAGAGTGATGTTGATAGAAAAAACACGACAGAAATTATCAATAATAATTTGCCCAAAAATGACTGCTTCATTTGCTGTGTATCCATATTCCACACCTTTTTAATATCGTGACTCTTATACATTGCCTTATTGAAATTTATAGATTGTTTAAAAATCAGATGGCGGAGGCAGCATCAGATTAAAATCTGCAACAGGATTCATGGTTAAGGCAATACTTCCCGGTGCTTTTGCATTGAGTTTCCATTCTTCATTGAAATGACTGCGGGCTATACTGATGCGACTGTTAATAATAAACACAATACCAGAATTCCATATAGCTTCAAATTCCTTTCTTGGAATGGTTTTTGTTCCTACCGAAGGATCACCTATCAATACCTCCTTATCAGTGACACCCTTAACAATCACAAAATGCTTGTAACCCGCATTATTGACAAGAGTGATCGCAGGTACTGCTACTTTTGCTAATCTATCAAGGCTGATACGATAGCCTTCCGCTCGCAGACCCTTTTTTTCAATATAACGTTTCATATCAAGCAGGGAAAATCCCTGTCTTTGTATCTTTTTCTGGTCACCCTGCTGGTACATTGCATTAAAGACAAGTTGTTCTGTAACCGGAAAGTCATAATGGTAAGTTAATAGTGAAGCCAGAGCTGAGGAGCCGCAACTATAATCAAATTGCTGTTTATAAACGGTATTAAACTTGCGTTCTTTGTAGCTTTTTATATTGACTGTATGATGACCGCCACTGAACCCTGGAAGCACCATACTGAGCGCGTAAAGTGTCCCTGAAAATAAAAGCAGACCTGGCACGCCACTGAGCAATAAAAATTTACAAACTGAGTTTGGAATAAAGTTGTTTATAAATTTCATGTTTGTTATTCAAACAAAACGTTAACAAAAACGGAACTTTGAATGAGAACATTATTACCGGAATTAAGTATTGCTGTGGTGAAACCGCTGGTATTTGAAAATGCGGCATTATCAACCATATTACTGCCGGTATTGCTGTTAGTTGAGATATTATTATGTGAGTTTGCATCAAGATTGACACTGTTTAAATGAATGTCATCAATGGCTATATCTGTGCCTTGAGCCCGGTAGTTATCTAATTCGTTGTCACTTATGCTTGACTGGTTTAATAGTAACGCATCATCTACTTCATTCGCATTGCTTATCGCTATATTGCAGAATACGCTGACAAGTAATCCAGCTATCACAATGGGTTTCATTGTTTCTCTCCCTGTTGGAAACTAAAATTAACCAGCAGCCTGAATTGCTTTCAGGCTGCTGGTTAAAGGGATGTT
>CBDTVA010000540.1:0-1977 GCA_965363935.1 uncultured Gammaproteobacteria bacterium
CTTTAATACGATAAATCCATTATATTATTGATCCAGATCAATGAAAGTAACATTAATCACAAAATAATGATATTCTAATTTAATTGCCAGGAAGTGTCCTGGACAAACAATTCGACCACTTACAACAAAGCCAATTCAGAGTCATACTGAATTGGCTTTGTTTTTTAACAGACAGGGCACTAATTACAGTTCTTTTTTGCAGAAATACCAGTCAACACATTCATGACCTTCCTGCATACGGGCTTCTGCAGCTTCAGCAGTTGCCGGTGGAGGAATAATAACCTTGTCACCCGGCTGCCAGTTTTCCGGTGTGGCTACGCCATTGGCATCCGAAGTTTGCAAGGCTTTGACCAGACGCACAAACTCATCAATGGAGCGGCCATTGCTCATGGGATAGTAAACCATGGCGCGAAGAATACCCTTGTCATCAATAATAAAAGTGGCACGGACCGCAGAGGTATCTGCAGCTCCTGGATGGATCATGCCATAGCTTTTTGCTACTTTCATATCCAGATCCGCAATAATAGGAAAGGGGATATCAATGCCAAATTTTTCCTTGATATTACGTACCCAGGCGACGTGTGAATAGTGACTGTCAATCGACAGGCCCAGTAATTCCGTATTGACGGATTTGAATTCCTCAGCACGTTTTGCAAAGGCGATGAATTCTGTTGTACAAACCGGTGTGAAATCCGCAGGATGCGAAAAAAGCACCAGCCATTTGCCTTTATAATCCTCATTAGTCTTTACACCATGAGTGGTTGCCGCATTAAATGCCGGAGCAGGTTCATTTAAACGGGGGAATGTGATGATAGCTTCATTAGAGTTTTCCATTTTTTTTACCTTTTCAATAAATTCACTGTTAATTTTGAAAGGCGATTTGAATATTGCCTTTAACTGTAATTTATTATATTAGTAATTGCTTAATTATCATAACGAAATGATTCGTTCATTATCATCTGTTTTTTCGATTGACTTAATTTTTTTAAATTAGTCTTTATTTACTTTTGAGGAGACAGTAATTCTTTGCTAATCAGTGCAGGAGACTATGATTTAGTTGCGCCTGAATGGACACGGTGATAAATGTAGTATTATGATGGGACAATTCCTTTACCTACATGAAATGTTCAAGTCAGGGGTTTGAATTTCATAGTGAAACTAAAAGGAAGTCAAGAGAAGAAAAATGAAGCCAAACTCCAGAATGAAAAGGTTTATCAAAGATATTTTAAAATATACACCTTTTCTAAAGATAATTTCCCTTTTAGTTGTTCTGTGGCTGCTTTTTTCCGCAGGCTTGTTTTTCTCTGAACGCGGTATATGGATTGTGCTAGGCTCAGCCTTATTTTTTGGCACCATTGTCGCTACGATTACCACTTATTTTATGCGACCTTTGCATCGTCCCGGCAAGCAATTTACTGCTGTTTTGATTTCTTACAATAATTTGACGCCGAGGCGTTGCTGATGGAATTTAAAGATTATTACCAGGTCATGGGTGTAGACAAGAAGGCCACCCAGAATGAGATAAAACGGGCCTATCGTAAGCTGGCCCGTAAATATCATCCGGACGTAAGCAAAGAAGATAATGCTGAAATCAAATTCAAAGAAGTGGGTGAAGCCTACGAGGTGCTTAAAGATCCTGAGAAACGGGCCGCTTACGACCGGCTTGGTGCTGACTGGAAAACCGGACAGGATTTCCATCCGCCACCGGACTGGAATGAAGGCTTTGAATTTAGTGGCGGTGGTTTTACGGGTGGTGATTCATCTGCCTATAGTGATTTTTTTGAGTCACTTTTTGGGCGCGGCTTCACAGGTGCCCGGGGTCAGACTGGGCATGGTGGTTTTACTATGCAGGGACAGGATCACCATGCAAAAGTGGTCATTGACCTGGACGATGCTTTTCATGGAGCAACTCGCAGCATTACATTACATGCTCCTCAGGTGGACAAGAACGGTCATGTGGTTACCCGGGAACGGACA
>CBDTVA010000541.1:0-1970 GCA_965363935.1 uncultured Gammaproteobacteria bacterium
AAAGAGCCTTTAGCCGGTAAAGAGCCTTCAGCCAACAAAGAGCTCTCAGCCAGCTTAGTTCAGAACCTGGAAAATGAAGCTCAGCAACAGTTAATAAGTCCGCTATATAATACTGCCAGCATCAGTGATTCTTTATTAATACAGAAGGAGTTGAATCGAGCTCCTGAGCATTTGAATGCATCAGAACAGATTTACCCGGCTGAGCCTTTCCCCACAGAAAATAGTTTTCCCTTTAGCAATCGCAGAAGCTTTAACGGTCTCGCAGGTGGTTCACTGGTGATTCAGAGCTATTTAAACAATGAACCTCAAGCCCCGTCTCAATCTGGTGGACCTTCCAGTCGTATTGATGTTTTTATCTAACACTGGCGTTTATGTAAGCACTTTTGAAAGCAGTGCTAAACGACTTCTTCCATAGACAGGCCAACAATAAATTTATTTTCTTCCTCATCTTCCAAAACACGGACAACTTTTGCCCTGGCAGTGAGTGGTGTGACAGTTTGAATCACCGGATGGACAATCACATCCAGATCCTGGCCCTCTGTCAGTTTGTGATCGGTTATAAATTTCACCCCGGTAGCACTTAAATTTTTACCATCTCCCTTAAACTTGTTAGCACTTCCAGGCTCTGAGAATTCAATGTGGCAGTCTACTGACATGCGGTAAAAAGAACGTTTCTCATCATAATTGATAGTCATAAATAATTCTCTACACTAATTGTCCAAAAGAATAAATCGATTAATCTAATTAAAACGAATAAATTTCTAAACTACTTATCCAGTTCATCTGGATTAAAATCAATGATAGCAGTAAATCGAGAAAAAGGAGAGAAAAAATCCACTTTCCAACAAAATTTTGTACTCTATTGATTCAGCTCATACTAATTATTCTGCTTCGCCTTTATTTTGAGTAAATAAGGTTTTTTTTCCGAACTGACGTAATAGTGTTTTTTATCTGTGGAAAGACACATCCCCTCTGGCTGAAACAAGTTCTTATAACTCATGGAATACTCATAGATCCAATCACTTTTCAGTTCTTTTCGATGAAACCGGTGTATGCGACTATAGGTATTAATAGACATTAGTTTGCCATCAGTGCTGAAATCCAGTGCACTGGGTTTGTCTATTTCTTTAAACTCTCCTGTTTTAACGGCAATCTGTATTTGCTCTTCATCAAGCGGTCTTAGGGGCAATTCAAACATCAGGGTATGAGATGTGCGTTTTGTCAGCAGGACTATTTTTTCACGTAAAACATCTACAGCAACAGACTCTACGTCATAGGATTCTTTACCCGCTGAGGGCTCCTTGCCTGCTGAGGGCTCCTTACCCGCTGAGGACTCTAAGTCTTCATATTGAAAGACAATAGACCATGCAGGAGAAATTGCTGAGCGGTTCTTTTTACCGAGTTTGGGTTCCTGGATAATACTAATCCGGTAAGCCAGCTGCATTTTTAGATTATCGCCTGTATCAGCAATTAATAAATAATGTTTGCCCTGATACTCAAAAGCGTCCATATCTTCCCAGTCACGGCTTTCTATGTCCTCAAGGTGAAAGGTAGCTAAATCATGGCCTTTGTCATTCATAGCATAGATAATGGGCATATGACCGCTGTCATTATGTGTCCACAGAAGCTGTTTATCACGGGTGGAACAGGCCAGGCCACTGGATTCAGTGACTTTTTTATTTATAATGGAATAGCGTTTTTGCTCTGCAGGGTGCACAATCATTTGCGACCAGGCACCTGGAGAGTAGGTGCTAAAGTTAAACCCCAGAATGGCAGGGAACAATAGCATTACAAAGCGTTTTACAATTAATGGCTTTACCGCATTACAGTCTCTATTATCCGGTGATTTCTGCATGATGGTTTTAAAAGAGTCGTTTAACCTAAAATAATCAGTTGGCATCTACTGCAAGAGCCCTATGCACTGAATCTTAAGGATTTTCTGGAACATTTTGACTTCACCCGCACGGTGA
>CBDTVA010000542.1:0-1885 GCA_965363935.1 uncultured Gammaproteobacteria bacterium
AGCCGTTATAGGATTGTAAGTGATGATTCAAATAGGATAATGAGGTGCGTTTGCCCGCCTGATTAATCAAATCCTCTTTTCTGCCTTTGAGCAGAAAATGTTGTTTATCGAGCAAGTCAACAAAATCATTAAACAGGAAATGTCGGATTGAACGTGTGGTATTTATCTGAACTTCTTCCTTTTCAGCATGCTTGATCGCCTGCAGACTGATATCATTCAATACCGTCCATTGCTCTGATTCAGTGGTTTTTCTCCAGGCCATTGAGCCCACCTCGGTACAGCCAAAAATTTCCATCATTCTTGCAGAATACGTTGTTTCGCAGCTTTGTGCCAGTTCCCTCTCAAGTGGTGCTGTAGCGGAAATAAACTGTTTCACTCCAGGCAGATTGACTGCAGTTTTGATACAGGCTTTCAGGTGTAATGGTGTGCTGATAAGTGTTGTCGAAATCGATTGATTTGAATACCGGGCAAATTGCTGTAACTCTTCCAGGCAATGAGTGATGTCCTGAGGAAAAAAAGGTTTGTCTGAATGGATCAACAGTCCGTTTTGCAAAGCCATCATAATACTGGCTTCAAGACCATACATATGTTGCGCTGGTACAGTGGCTATAAGGGCAGAAATTTCTGCTTTATTCAATATACTTTTTTTAGCTGCAGAGCTATCAGTAGCCGGACTGTCAGATAAAAACACTTCGGCCAGATAGTCGGCAACAGCAACCAGATCACCCCATTGTTTTGTATAAGGTTTAGGTTGTCCTGTACTGCCTGAGGTAAAAATAATAGCCACCTGACGGTGCCGCGCAATGGCTGAAAAATCAGTTTTGGCTGCCTGCCTGCCAGACTGCCCGGATGACGATTGTGAAGCTGTCTGATTGTGCAAATCCGAAGCATTAATTAAAGCTTTTAAATCACACTGATTAAATCCTGCTGCAATGGTATCACTGTCTGCCAGAATCAGAATATCGGCATAATTTTCTTTTAATTGCGCCAGAACATGAGCGGTTATGGTCGATGGAAACAGGCTGATACTGTGTTGTTTTAAAGCCAGTAGAAAGCCCAGTAAAAAATAATAACGTTCCTCATAAAGATTGAGCAGATGCTGATGCTCAGGTATTTTTTCAGCCAGAAAATCGACTGTTTGCAGTAATTGGCCCAGACTTATTGCGCGGCCCTGATGATAAACGACGGGTGAATCCAGTGAGGCATAGTTAAACACCGGGGCCGTTTGGGATTGCGTCATGCTCTTAGTCATGAGCGAAATAACTCGCGTTGATCCAGGGTGAGTAATTGTCGGGCAAATTCAATGGGTGATTGCCATTGTTTGAACCAGAATATTCGAAACAGCCATTCCAGTATTAACATGCTCAGGAGCACTATGTAATGAATAAAGTTGGTAAACAGGGACCATATTGCCAAAGGTGCAAACAGCGTAAGGATCAGAGTATTAATCAACAATAACATAATCAACACAATCCAGATCCAGGTTAAATTTCTGGTATAACGGTTGACTCCGGGATCGTTTTCAGCTTTGGTTAATTGATAAAAGCGGGTAATTAAAGGAGTTCTTCCGGGCATAATTGAGCGCACAAAGGGATATAAAATAGTCAAAATCATCAAAACAGGCGGTAGATAAATAATTGAATGATCAAGATAGCTCCAGGATAACAAGCCAATCAGGCTCAGCAGGAAAAGTATCCCGGATTTGACAATAATCTGATTCTTAGTTCCCGAGAAAGGTCGTGCCAGTATAAAGTAGAACACCGGCAGCAGGCTGGCAATAACAAACGGGACTTTAAATACAACACTCAGGTGAACCGCCAGAGGATATAAGAAAAACTGAAAACGAGCTAATATATCCAGCATATGAAGACTCGTTTCATCAGCT
>CBDTVA010000543.1:0-1881 GCA_965363935.1 uncultured Gammaproteobacteria bacterium
GCCTTCAGCGTTTCAAGGGCCCTCAGCATTTCAGCAAGATCCCTCACTTAATCAAGTGACCCCGGTTTACCAGGCGCCGTTAGTTAGCCCGGAAGTTGCTGCGGATACTCTGAAACAGTTGCAACAAGGTTTAAAAACTACCCTGTACAACTTACAACAAGAAAATAACGTGGTATCAGCACCGCCAGTCAATAGCCAGCAACCGGTAAACGGATCTCAACTGGTCATAAACACTGCCCAGCACATGACTGAAATGAATACCATTCAAAATAATGTCAATCTGGGACAAACATACCAGACCTTGAAAGAACTATTTTCCTTTCAAAATGGTCAGGAATTTGAACAAACACCCGATAGTTTTTTTACTTCTGAACAATATACAAAGCAATTAAATTCTCTTATTGATGAATTAACCGTATTACAAAAATTCCAGGCAGAGAGTGTAAGCAAGGGAGAAAACACTCCTGTTGACTTGCGTAAACTCATTAGCGAAAGTATTTCAAAAGAGCATTATTCAAGCGAGTTAGTAAATGAATTTAACTATGGTATTGACATTATTCATCGACTGTTTAATAACATAGAACAGGAACCGTGGCTGGGTAAACCCACCAAAAAATTGTTATCTCTTTTACAAATTCCCCTGCTCAAAGTTGCTTTATTACACAAAGACTTTTTTGAATCCTGGTCCAATCCTGCCCGGATGATGGTCAATAAGCTGGCATTGGTTAATTGTCACAAAGAAAATGATCATTTATGTGTCAAAGCTCATTCGTATGTGCTCTATTTACTGAAAAATTATGACAGTGATTTGCAAATATTTTCTAAAACACAGGAAGCTTTAACACAGTTGCTGGAAATTCAGTCTAATGAGTACAATAAAAAAGTTGAACGGATCATTAAAAACTGGGATGCACGGCAATTTGTTATCTATGAATTGGCCAGTCGACTCGCCGGTCATTCTATTCCCATAGTGATTGCAGATTTTATCAGTGAACAATGGTTGGCCGTACTCACTGCCACCTACCTGCAGAAGGATAAAAAATCCAGGCAATGGACTCAATATCTCCAGGTGCTGGATATATTCTTGATTTTGAGCATGAGTGGTGATATCAGTGACGAGTTTTCTGAGCCGGATGACATATTGTTTGTTATAAAACAGGGTCTCAAAGAAATTGATCAATCTAATAAAAAGCTCCTTGCTGATATTAGATATTTTCTGGAGAAAGGTGCTGGAGGCGATAAAGTCTGCCATAACAGAGAAGTCATTATCAGATTATTAATGAATGATAAGGCGCTTTCAGACGAGACTGCGCTATTAAAAATAACCACTGGAACTGTGGATAGCAGGACTTTTGCTGATAAAGAAATTGCAGAACGGCTGACAGTGAATGATTATGTGCTTTATAAACAGAATACGAAATTAACCCGCTTACAATTTATCTGGAAAAGTGATAACAGGGATGTGTTTGTTTTCGCAGGAAGGAGCGGGCAACAGGAAGCTGTTTTTAATCTTCTGGAAGTACTTTCCCTGCTCGATAGTGGGCAATTGAGTCTAACCACAGATTTTGATATGCCATTGCTGGAAAGAAGTCTGTATGAAATGCTGGGTGATGCACATGATACTATTGCCCGGGAAAACAGCCTTGATAAAGTCACCGGCTTAATGAAGCGCCGGGATTTTGAACTTCTTTTTGCCCGGAAAGTGGCAATAAAGAAACAAATGGGAACTGACTATGCGCTCTGTCTTATTAATATTGATCAATTTGGCTTAATTAATGATACCTGTAGCTTTGAAGCCGGAGATAAATACTTAGCTGAAATTGCCCACACAATCAGCCAGCAATTGTCCTCTGAAGTCATGTCCTCTGAAGTCATGTCCTC
>CBDTVA010000544.1:0-1871 GCA_965363935.1 uncultured Gammaproteobacteria bacterium
TGCGATAAGATCCGGAAACTGCCCAACAAAAAGTTGTTTCAGTAATTGTTGTTCTTTTTTGTTATTTTTCTTAAACTCGGTCTGCCAATAGGTTTCACGCGCCTGAAGTTTATCCAGGCGGTTTATTTTTTCCTGCAATAGCTGTATGTTTTCAACACCGGAATAATAGGATCTGATGGCAAAGGGTATCGCCTGCGTAATCACGCCAACAGCGACAAGCACCACAAAGACCCATAATAATTTTTTTTCTTTTTTTGTCATTTTAGTTTAGTCCTGTTCCTTATATTAACAGCGCGTTAATTCACAGGAAAATATTTATCTTGATAGGCTTCCATATTGATACTGTTCAAGTGAAAGGTAATACCAAAGTGTTCGTTATTTTTGCCCCTTTCGGTCCGGGTTCTCTGGTTAAACGAGGCCTGCTCAAATTCCCGCTGTCGCGATATTACCTCCAGAATACCCGTAGGATTCGGGCTATAACCATCAATTTCAACCACACCAGATTTTATCTCAAAGCCTTTGATCCAGCTATCCTGGGGAATAATGCTATTGAGTTTTTTTACCACAGCCATGACATCGGGGCGGGGATAATCAATAAACAAACCCCAGTTTTCTTCAAACCGGGTCACAGTGCTGCGCATTGTTCTGACTTCTGTGGTCTTTTCCTTATGTGCCTGATACTGACTATCCCACATGGCATAACGGATTGAATTAAGTATAAAGGGTGTGGCCAGCAAAACAGCGGCTATGACCCCGACGATGATTGCCAGACGGCCTTTTTTCAGGCGACTGCGTTGTTTTAAATTATTCCGCGCAGCTTCAGGAAAAAACGTGTAGCGCAACTGTTCCAGCTGGCTGCGGTCAATCTGTTGCCAGAAAGCTGAGTCCCCGATCAGCATTATATCATCCAGAGGTTCAGTTTCCTTTTCCCACTGACGAAAGTAATTTTTGTCATTCTGGTCATTATTGTTAATGCTATACCATTGCAGCAGACTTTTGTTTTCCAGTGCCACATGCAATAAACCATTCTCATCATACTCCCTGAACTGATGGGTTTTATTTTTTGCAGAGAGCACCTCTTTTTTCAGGAAGGCCAGGGCAATCCTGGGTATTATGCTGGTCAGCTCAATATTGTGCTCTTTAAAGGCAGCGAAAAGCTCTTCTGTTCGGAACTGATCCAGCCATAAAGCAATATTTTTTGCTCTGGATTCATTATGATTCACCGCCAGCATTAATTTTCCCGGGTAAGCCGGCATCAATTCATCAATTTGATAACTCAGTGCCGATGAAATATTCTGCGCAGCCACTTCAGGCAGCTCATAAATCGTTGCCACGAATTCTATATCGGGTAAATACAGGGCTGCATGCAGGGTTTGTTTAATTTTAGCCCCTTTTGCAGTGATCTCCTTTGCTGCAGTGGCAATATTCCGGGCTTTCATATCTTCCAGAACACAGCTCTTGCCGGTGTCCAGATTAATCAGTTGGTGATCCCATATTAAAAGTTGGGTATCCACTTTTTTCAAAAGTTCCTGGTGTTCATCAGTCTTGATAAACGAGGAAACTGAAAAGACAACTTTATATTTTAGCCGGTTAAAAAAAAGCAGGAGATTCTTAAACAACGGTACTTCCAATCCTAGTTGAAAAAATATAGCTAATTGATTTTATGCACTTTATATGCCGACAATGATTAAAATTTCTCTGCAGGCAATAAAAGGCTCTGTAGAGGATACCAGAAATTGCTTAATTGATAAAATTTTCTATATCAGCCTTATTCACTATTCACGCACAAAAGAGTATGACATTATTCGTTAGTTCTGGCTAGGAGCTTGTCCGAGAATGGACACCGTAGCGAGGGAAAGCTGTTTTGAGTC
>CBDTVA010000545.1:0-1867 GCA_965363935.1 uncultured Gammaproteobacteria bacterium
ATAAAATCCTGGCGTGTAAAATCCTACTTTTAAATGATAAAATAACAGCTATATCAATAAGATATATCTATATCTTTAGTTTTATATAAATAAAATGCTATAAATTTAATTTTTTAAAGCTATTTTTTAGATTTACGCTATAGTTAAAGCAGTTTACTAACGCTAACAGCCAACGGTGAGGATAACTTATGAGCTTTAATAATGAAGCAACTCCGTTAGATGTAGAACTATATCAAACCCGTGAAGCCGAGCAATTAACTGCACTGTCAGCAGATAATGAAGCCAGGGTGTACAAACGGTTTATGGGTATTTTGCCTGCTTTTCGTCATACCTCCAGTGGAGAAACCCATCTTTCCTGTGAAAAAGACGGCACGCTTGCACCGGTCCACCTGGTTGACTTCCTGCCCGTCAAGTGGCTTAATTGCAATATAGATAAAAGTCAATGCAAACTGAAAGACAGTATTGAAAAGGGTTATGTGGTCATGGGACATTTTTTTAACCAGGAAGATGCCGCCCATTTATTGCCCCATTAGCTGGTGGCTGGAACTCGTGACTGGAAAATAGTACCTTAGAAATAATTGCCATTGAGCAGGAGGAAAGAATGTACGGTATTAACTTAACAGTTGATTGTAGTATGGATGAAGCAGAACATCGGGTTGTTACTGCCTTAAAAGAAGAAGGCTTTGGTGTGCTGACTGAAATTGATATTAAGGGAGTACTGAAGAAAAAAATTAATGTGGATCGCAAACCTTATAAAATTCTCGGTGTCTGTAACCCTGTTCTGGCCAATAAAGCCCTGCAGGCAGAGCCTGATCTGGGTCTCCTGTTACCCTGTAATATTGTCATTCGTGAAGAAGAAAATGGCAGCACCACTGTTGCCATGGTGGATCCGGCCGCCATGTTTTCTATTATAGACAAGCCGGAAATGGAAGGCATGGCTAAGGAAGTCCGCAAAAGCTTTGAACGCGTAATGGCCGCAATCAAAAGCTAAAGTTCCTGGAGACTGGAAAGCGCTCATTTATTACTGCAGAGAAGAAACCCAAAGGCTTTCGTATTGCCGGTTTTTGTCTTATGATAAGACTTTTTTCAACAAGGGAATGTCACAACGTCATATGCCACAACGCATAGAACAGATAAAACATTGGCTTGAGACTGAATTTCAGGCTGATATCCGCTCTTTTAAGCCTGCTTCCAATGATGCCAGTTTCAGACGCTATTTTCGAGTAAGCTTTAATAATGTTATTGCCGGACAGGCGGCTGGCCGGTCTTTTATCGTTATGGATGCCCCGCCTGACAAAGAGGCAATTACTCCCTTTATTAACATTGCCACCTGCCTGGAAAAAACGGGTGTGAACGTTCCTCACCTGTATGCACTCGATACAAGCTCCGGTTTTATCCTGATGTCTGATTTGGGTAACACGCCCTATTTGTCTTTGCTCAATTCTGATACAGGTAAGCAGAGAGCTGATAATATGTATACCGATGCCATGAGTGCTCTGCTGCTAATGCAGTTGAATATGCAGCCAGGTATACAAAAACAGTCACGGGTTGAATTACCTGACTATGACACTCAACGTCTGAAAGCAGAAATGGACCTCCTGCCCGACTGGTATGTCAGGGTGCATTGCCAGCATGTATTGACTGATGATGAACAGACTATTCTTGATCAGGCCATGAGCTATTTGATCGCCTCAGCTCAGGAACAACCCCAAGTGTTTGTACATCGTGACTATCACTCCCGTAATCTGATGTATCATAAGGAGCATAATCCGGGGATTATTGATTTTCAGGATGCCGTTTTGGGTCCCATTACCTATGATCTGGTGTCCCTGCTTAGAGACAGTTATATCGCCTGGCCGGAACAAAA
>CBDTVA010000546.1:0-1865 GCA_965363935.1 uncultured Gammaproteobacteria bacterium
TAGCGCTTCTTCCAGAAGGACAGATTCGGTCCCCGGATTAAAAATTACCCGCCTGGGTTGCAGGGCAATAATTTCATCCACCAGCAACTGACTTCGTTCCGGTCCGATATATAAAGTCAGGGTATCCACTTTAACACGAATGTCTGACAGATTAGCAACCACGGCAATATTATTCAGCATAGTTATTTTGGGGTGCACCGGAATAACAGTATGGCCATATTGCTTGAGCAATTTCACTGCCTGGTATGAGAAACGCTGAGGTTTCGCACTGGCACCTAATACCACAACCGTTTGATGATGCGCTTTGCGAGTCATAAACTTAAATCACTATCATTTAGCCTAAAGCAGTGTTATAACATGACTAGCAACCATTTTGTAACTATTTTACTGCCCGCTTTTTTATGATCAAGAGTACTAGCAACACTGCCTATATTACCCATCCGGCCTGTCTGAAACATGATAATGGCATGGGCCACCCCGAGTCACCTGAACGCTTACTGGCCATACAACAACAGCTGCAGAATTCAGGCCTGTATCAGAAATTAAAGCACTTTGAAGCACCCGAAGTCACCCGGGAACAACTGGAAAGAGTCCATAATTCAGAGTATCTGGATAATATCGAACAACACGCACCCTTATCAGAACAGTCCGTGTTCTATCTTGACCCTGATACCCGATTATCACACGGTTCACTTGAAGCTGCCCGTAGAGCAGCGGGTGCCATTGTTCTGGCCACCGACCTGGTAATGACTCGGGAAGTTAATAATGCCTTCTGTGCCGTCAGACCACCGGGGCACCACGCAAAAAGCGATCAGGCAATGGGGTTTTGTATTTATAACAATATTACTGTTGGCATTGCTCATGCGATAGAACACCATGGCCTGCAGCGGGTTGCCTTACTGGATTTTGATGTGCACCATGGAAATGGCAGTGAGAATATTCTCCGTCATAACGAGCGGGTACTCTTTTGTTCCACCTTCCAGCACCCCTACTATCCCAATGAACCTTTCGCACAGGATAATCCACAGGTCATCTGTTCACCGCTCAGGGCCGGTTCATCTGGCACTGAATTTCGTACTATAGTAGAAGATAAATGGCTGACAGCCCTGCAGCAATTCAAACCCCAGATGATTTTTATTTCTGCCGGCTTCGATGCACACAGGGATGATTTTCTGGCCAACCTTAATTTTACAGAAGCGGATTATCAGTGGGCCACGGAACAAATAGTGACTGTTGCCGGACAATTTTCTCAGGGCCGTATAGTCTCATCCCTTGAAGGAGGCTATCATACAACAGCCCTGGCACGTTCTGTTGAGTCACACCTGATGGCATTAATGGATCATTAACCATGCTTTACGTTATTCTAATTACTGTTTTTATACTCATCTTTTTTGCACCGCAATGGTGGGTGAAGTATGTCATGAAACGATACAGTAAAACCATCAATGCCTTGCCCGGAACTGGAGGTGAGCTGGCACAACATCTGATTGATCGATATCAACTGCCGGTGACACTTGAAACAACGGATCAAGGTGATCATTACGATCCACAAAGTAAAACAGTACGTTTAAGCCCTGACAATTTCAATGACAAATCATTGACAGCTATAGCCATTGCAGCCCATGAAGTTGGACATGCGGTACAGGATTTTCGTAAAGACGAATTATTGCTGCTGCGTGGACGAATGGTGGCCGCCTCACAACACTTTGAAAAAATAGGTGCCGGGGTGATCTTTATGGCCCCGTTATTAAGCGCGTTCACTCGCTCTCCTCACCTGGGCTTACTGGTAGGACTGATAGGCTTTTTAAGTATCGCCTCCTCGGTAGTGGTGCATCTGATCAGTTTACCCGTCGAATTTGACGCCA
>CBDTVA010000547.1:0-1856 GCA_965363935.1 uncultured Gammaproteobacteria bacterium
CGATGGATTTAATATATTATGAACAAGCCAAATTCCAGCTTTAATCATAGAAAATATCAGCCGTTCCCGCCAGTCGCGCTGCCTCAGCGCCAATGGCCGGACAAGGTTATACATAAAGCGCCACAATGGTGTAGTGTGGATTTACGAGATGGTAATCAGGCGCTCATCGAACCATTGTCGGTTGGGCAGAAAATGAATCTTTTTAAGCTGCTGGTCGAAACTGGCTTCAAAGAAATTGAGGTGGGTTTTCCTTCGGCATCCCAGGCAGATTATGAATTTGTCCGTGAATTGATAAACGGCGGTCATATTCCTGAAGATGTCACCATTGCTGTTTTAACTCCGGCAAGAGAAGCGTTTATCAAACGTTCTTTTCAGGCGCTGCAAGGAACAAAAAAAGCCCTGGTACATCTGTATAATTCCACTTCAAAAGTACAGAGAGAGCAGGTATTTGGCCTGGATAAGGCGGGAATTACTCAAATTGCGGTGGCTGCTGCGAAAATTATCAGGCAGTGTGCAGATGTACAGCCTGAAACTCAGTGGCGATTTCAGTATTCTCCGGAAAGTTTTACTGCTACAGAGCTGGATTATGCCGTGGAAATTTGTGACGCTGTGAATGAAATATGGCAGCCGGGTGTTGAAAATCCGGTGGTCATTAATCTCCCGTCTACGGTAGAAATGTCCACGCCAAATATCTATGCGGATCAGATTGAATGGTTTGCAGGTCATATTGCTCACCGTGAGGGTGTAATTATAAGTGTGCATACTCATAATGATCGCGGTTGTGCCGTTGCTGCTGCGGAATTGGCAGTCCTGGCCGGTGCTCAGCGGGTAGAAGGCACTTTGCTGGGCAATGGCGAGCGCACCGGAAATATGGATATCATTACTATGGCAATGAATCTGTACAGTCAGGGGATTGATCCAAAGCTGGATTTATCTGATATCCAGAACATCAGTCATCAGGTCAGTAACTTAATACAGATCCCGGTTCACCCCCGGCACCCTTATATTGGAGAGTTAGTTTTTACCGCTTTTTCCGGTAGTCATCAGGATGCCATAAATAAATGTATGAAAGTCTATCAGCAGGGAGGTAAGTGGGAAGTTGCCTACCTGCCTATCGATCCCTCTGATCTGGGACGTTCCTATGAGGAGGTTATCAGAATAAACAGTCAGTCAGGAAAAGGTGGCGTCGCCTATATTCTGGAACAGGCTTTGTCGATACAGATCCCAAAATGGCTGCAAATTGAATTCAGTCAGGTGGTGCAGGCTCATGCGGAAAAAACCGGGCAGGAAGTGACTTCTGATAAGATTGTAACACTTTTTCAGGACACGTATTTCCACGCAAATACACAATGGCAATTGAGGTCATATGAGATAGTCCAGCAGGGTAGTGAGCAGGAACAAATTTCTGTCAGGCTCATGAAATCCGGGCATGAATACCAAATCAAGGGACAGGGTGTTGGGGTTCTGGACGCTTTTATTCAGGCATTGAGGCAACAATTTTCTTTACAAATGAACATTGTTGAGTATCACGAACACGCTCTGCAGCCAGGCAGTGATGCCAGGGCCATGAGTTTTGTGCGTCTGAATATTGAAGGGCAGTCTTTTATCGGGATAGCAGAGCATAAGGATGTGATCAGTGCCTCGTTAAATGCTTTGCTAAACGGGGTCGGCCTCTATTTGATGATGCAGGATGAATCGGCCAGAAAAGCGGGCTAGGGAATTCACCTGGAAAAATTATTTGCATCGCCTGTGTCAATTTGGCATTGAATGGTAATCTGACACAGGCTAAAAAGCGCTTCAGCTTAGGGCATGCGCAAAAATTAATTTGCATTTATCAGTTTTCAATTGCCATTCTA
>CBDTVA010000548.1:0-1826 GCA_965363935.1 uncultured Gammaproteobacteria bacterium
CAGCCCGTCCGGGGCCAGACGATCCCGGGCCGCCGCCTGATGCAGGATCCTCCAGTCCGGGAATATTCATTATCCTATTGGCAACACTGTTAAGTTGCCTATATGGCCATCATCCAGTGCAAAATTTAATTATCTACAGTCCCAGGTTTATAAACTGAATGTAAATCACCACACAATTGCCGCGATGATAATAAGTAATAAGGTAATACCTTGAAAAATCAGCCGTGAATTCATAAAACCTTCACTGTGTGATTCATCATATTTACCACCCACAGCCATGGAAATATTACCCGCAAAAAAGCTGACTATAGTTGCGATTAAAGCAATCGTTATTAGAGCTATCATCATATTCATAATACACACTCCTTTTAGATTTTATTAATACTAACAAGAACCTCAAAATACCTTAAAGATAAATAGCTGCCTTCAGGAATTATAGTAGGTTAGATTGTAACTCTATAGCATTGTTTTCACAAAATAGCAATATTTTTGACAATTTATCGATTTATTATCGGGCAGGAAAATTAATCGGTTCCAGAGACTATGCCATTTGAGAAGACTGGGGGTTCCGAAGTCATTCTGATTAAGTTGGATTTCACATGACAGCAGGATACCCTTAACTGCAGAGTAGCAGTGAAATATTACTATTTACCGCAAGACCTCCCTCACCAACAAGGGCGAACCCAAAAATAATTCAGAAACTGTTTGAATATCGTATATAATTGAAATATTCTAATGACATGATGACAATCAAAGACGAAAGAACATGCCCAAAGCTCGCTATCAACAAGTGAGCCTCTGTGATACCCCCTATTAAAATCGATAATCATTTTCACATGGAACTCCATCATAATCACCGTCCATTTTTGTATTTGGACAATTCTTTATAAAAAACTCAGCTTCAGCTCTTGAGCTCATTTGGCAACAGTGTTGCCTTCCATCAGCAGCACCTTGTTGGCAATATGTTTTTTTAAGTCACTCATAAAATCACCTTCTACTCAAATAGTCATTCTTTTGTTCTTCTGCTATTTTGATTTTTTACGTCCGTTGTGTGGTATGGGCTGCCTGATCAGGAGTATCTGAATAATAAAATCATTGATCAAATCCCGCCCTGTTTTTTATTTTCAATACGGCAACTTTGTTGCTTTTGCTGCCGAGCGATGACTACAGATTCATTTTTCTGATTTTATAACTCTTGATCTTAGCTCTTTAGTGAAAGGGAATGTCGTAGGAGTGCTTTGGAGTGTGGGCTGGCTGATTAGGGGATTGTTTAGGCATGGATGCCTGGACATAGCGGCGCATGGATGCGCTTGAAGCGTCCCCTAATCAGCCAGCCCACACTCCAAAGCACGGTTTTAAACGATCACCACCCGAACGACTCTAAATCAGCTGGACTCAAGCCAAAATGATCTAAATTAAAATTTTTGCTTACCTGGAGTCGTAAATTTCAAGTGATTAAGTATCTGACGATACCTGTCTGAACACATCTGGATTTTTACAGACTATTCATTGAGCAGTTGCCGTATTTTGGGAAACAAATCGCTGACTATCATGCCTCTTTTTCCTTCTAATGCCGCCAGATCACCTGCTTTTGCGTGCAGACAGACGCCCACCTGGGCCGCTTCAGTAACGGGTAAATTCTGTGCCAGCAAGGCACCGATAATTCCAGTCAGACAATCCCCCATGCCCGCACTTGCCATTCCCTCATTACCATAGGGACAGATGGCAGTATCGTGTTGCAGGCTAATTAGGGTGCCAGCCCCTTTTAGCACAAAAGTACCATAATATTTTCCTCTGAGTGTCCTGATCATTGAAAAACGGTCGGT
>CBDTVA010000549.1:0-1822 GCA_965363935.1 uncultured Gammaproteobacteria bacterium
TGCTCAGGAAAACGCCATTGCTCAGGCTCTGACGGAACCGGGCAGCATCAGGCAATTACCGACAACCCGATATGCACCCAAACCGGTAATACTCTGGCCGCATCCCAACCCACCGGAAGTGGCTGACCTCAGCAGTAAAAACAATCAATCGAATGACGAAGGAAATGAACAACAATCTGGTTCATCAAAAGCGCAAAAAAAGAAAAAAGAAAATAAACGTCGCAATGCGGAACGGGTTGATATGCCTGATGGCAAGGATGGCTTGATCCTGCACCGCTTTGAAAGTATTTTTGGCTTTGGTGAGTTTTTGAATATCAACCGCAGTACAGATGATGATGAAGAGGCGGATCAGGACAGTGCTGATAAAAATGCCGATGATATGGATTTTCTTTCTGTTGCCCGGGACAATAAAACCAGAGGGGGTAAGGTTAAATTTGATCTGGATTTACCGGCAGAGTCTGCAGATGAAGTAATCGTTGAAGGTGATGTGATGCTGCCTGAATGGGATTACAAGAAACAAATACTGCAGGAGGACTATTGTTCAGTGATTAACTATATGCACGATACAGGAGAAGAAGCTGAATTACCTGAAAAACTGCATCGCACGGCAAAAAAATTACGCCAGCAACTGGAAGCATTGACTACCAGGCGCATCTGGCATCGGCATCAGAGTGAAGGCAGTGAACTTGACCTGGATGCATATATCAATTATATCGGAGAGCGTAATAGTGGCCACAAAGTAGAGCAGCCGGATCTCTATCAGCAATTACGTTCCAGTGAACGGGATTTATCCTGCCTGCTATTGGCGGATTTTTCCTTGTCTACGGATACCTGGTTGTCCAATGACGCCCGTATTATTGATGTGATCCGGGATACTCTGTACTTGTTTAGTGAAAGTTTGCGTAATACCGGGGATCAATTTTCTATTTATGGCTTTTCCTCCCGCAATCGGGGTCATATTCGCTTTAATACCTTAAAGACGTTTCAGGAACGTTATAACGCAGTGGTTCGCTCTCGCATTCAGGCTATTAAACCGGGCTTTTACACGCGCATGGGGGCTGCCATCCGCTATGCTGCCAGCAAACTGGAAGTTCAGGATACACAACAGAGACTGTTACTTATTTTGACCGATGGCAAACCCAATGATCTGGATCGCTATGAAGGCCGCTATGGGGTGGAAGATACCCGTCGAGCCATTCATGAAGCCAGAGCTATGGGATTGCAAACCTTCTGTATTACGATTGATGATCAGGGAGGGGAATATCTGCCGCATATTTTTGGTAATAGCGGTTATACCATTATCAGAAAAGCAGAGCATTTGCCGCAAAAACTGCCTATTCTTTATGCCAACCTGACCACAAATCCAGTTTGAACGGTTTCTATCCTCGGACAGGCTCCAAGTCGTGGATGGTTGATAAATCCGGTTTTTCTCTACAGAATCAGTATTCAGTGCAAAATTCAAGCAATGTCTTGTTCGGAACTGATGTTACTTTGTTTCATACTTTAATAACAGGACAAATTCGGATAAAGTAGTTGACTAAATTACTATGAAATGAGGTAAAGCATTATGTCTGATATTGATATGCCTAAGTTTAATCTGGACTGCCAGAAATGTCAGGTTCAATACAAACTGGATGATGTGGCTTTTGACAAGTCTTGTCAGAATAAGCACATTTTCTTGTTTATCTGTCCTGAATGCGGCGATTATAAGGGAACGGCAATGGTAAATATACCCCAGGAACAATGGCAGGAGTTTGCACCTGCCGATGAGCTGGATGATTTACTGCAAAAATACGCAGAAGCCATGAAAAGTCACTGATTT
>CBDTVA010000550.1:0-1809 GCA_965363935.1 uncultured Gammaproteobacteria bacterium
ATGAAATTAAAATCATCATAATGCAAATACGATGCCATCGAGAGCGCCTGGGACAGGAATTCTGTGCGGGTGGTGAGGTAAACGGCCTGCTAAAAGAATTTAAAAGTGTCGTATACCAGTAAACTCACGAGCAGCGCAGATAGAATGAGTAAGTGGAAACTTAGAAATGTGAATTATTTTTTAAGGCTGCCCTAAGACTGTGTTTAAGAAACTTTCAGGCTATTAACAAAAAACAGCCAATTAGCGTGCCAATTTTCATCAGGACGCCGGTCAAACCGGCTGCGAACGTATTTACTCAACTGCCCTTCAATAAAGCTGGTGAGCACTTCGGTAAATTGACTGATATTGCCCTGATATTTAAACTGCCCTTTTAATTCTCCTTCCCTTAAAACCTGTCTCAGTTGAGTTTCTATACGCCGAAAAAATTGATCCGTCCTTTTTATCAGACGTTCATGTTCACCAATCAATGCATCTCCCAGCAACACCCGGGTAATACCCGGATTTTTGGCCGAAAAGCCCAACACAATTGCTATAATTTGCTCGACTTGCGGCAATATATCATCGTGCTTTTTTAGCACCCTGTTGATTAGTCCGAATACGCTATCTTCACTGAACTCAATCAAGGCTTCAAACATTTTCGCCTTACCTGGAAAGTGCCGGTACAGTGCAGCTTCGGACACACCAACTGCTTTTGCCAGGCTTGCAGTTGTGATCCGCTGCCCTGGTCTTTGTTCCAGTTGCAGCGCCAGAGCTTGCAGTATCTGCTCTTTTCGATTAATTTTTTTACCTCTGCCCTGGTCACGGAGGTCACTCATTTTCCTTAGCGCAGTCACCGAAAATCAATGTCCCGATCCCCTCATCGGTAAACAATTCCAGCATAACCGCATGTTCAATCCGGCCATCGATAATATGTGCCGAGCAGACATTATTTTGCACGGCTTCAAGCGCACAACGGATTTTCGGCAGCATGCCGCCATGAATGGTGCCATCCTTAATTAACTCATCCACTTTTTCAGCACTGAGTCCGCTCAAAAGTTTGTCATTTTTATCCAGCAATCCTTTGGTATTGGTTAGCAGGATCAGTTTTTCAGCTTTCAGCTCCTCAGCCAGCTTGCCCGCCACCAGATCAGCATTAATATTATAGGACTCACCATTTTTGCCCAGGCCAATTGGTGCTATAACAGGAATAAAATCACCATGAATTAACATATCCACCACGGATGTATCAATATTAGTCACTTCACCGACATGACCAATATCAATAATTTCTGGCGCATTCATTTCTTCTGTTTGATGCGTAAAGTGCATTTTTCTAGCGCTGATCAGTGCTCCGTCTTTGCCGGTCAGTCCCACAGCTTTTGCACCATGTGAATTGAGCAAGGCCACAATCTCCTTATTGACCTGGCCACCCAAAACCATTTCCACCACGTCCATGGTTTCTTTGTCGGTAATACGCATACCACCAACAAACTGGCTCTCCTTACCAACCCGTTTCAATAAATTACCTATCTGCGGACCACCGCCATGCACCACTACAGGATTCAAGCCCACCAGTTTGAGCAGTACGATATCCCGGGCGAAACCATTTTTCAGCAGCTCTTCTGTCATGGCAGAACCACCATATTTAATGACGATAGTACAGCCCTGGAATTTTCTGATATAAGGCAATGCTTCAGTTAGTACATGGGCAATGGTGACGGCTGAACTCTGGTTAATACTCATAATCTCTCATTTATTAATTAAAAGTTAAAACGGAAATTCCAATTCTGGCTCAGCAGCCAGTATGGCTTCCTTGAAGACATTGGCAAT
>CBDTVA010000551.1:0-1788 GCA_965363935.1 uncultured Gammaproteobacteria bacterium
TGAGCCAAAACAGCCCTGAGCGCCAAAACAGCCCTGAATAATTGAAAGATTCCATGAAACACTGGCAACCTTCCGCCTCGCTTGAATTAATACAACTCAGGGCTGATACACTGCGAAAAATTAGAACTTTTTTTGACCACAAGGGTGTGCTGGAGGTGGATACGCCGGTCCTGTCCTGTGCAACCGTCCCCGATCCCTTTATAGAAAGTTTCCAGACCCGATATATTCCCCTGACACAAACCCTGCAGACTGAGAATTTTTATCTGCATACGTCGCCTGAATTTGCTATGAAACGTCTGCTGGCCTCCGGCAGCGGTTCAATTTTTCAAATCAGCAAGGTTTTTCGTCAGGGTGAATTCGGTCAGCGTCATAACCCTGAATTTACCCTGCTGGAATGGTACCGGGTAGAATGGGATCATCATCAATTGATGAATGAAATCAGCCAGTTATTAAGCGACTTATTGAGTCCCTATATCGACCTGGCAGAGTCCTGTTTTGTGACTTATCAGGCTGCTTTTCAGGATGTCCTGGGTATAAATCCTCACAATGTCAGCAAGGATGATTTAATTGCCTGCACTGAAAAAGCCGGATTGGGCAATGTCCTGGATAAAGAAGAACACAGGGACCGATTCCTGGAACTCCTGTTCAGTCATAAAATTGAGCCTGTTCTGGGTAAAGAGGGGGGAATAAAAAGGGGAATAAAGGAGGAAAAAAATACTGATAAGCCCTGTATCTGCTTTCTCTATAACTATCCGGCCAGCCAGGCTGCTCTGGCAAAAACGGTTCTGGAAAGTGGTCATCTGATCGCCGAGCGCTTTGAAGTGTTTATAAATGGCATGGAGTTAGGCAATGGCTTTCATGAGTTAAATGACTCTGCTGAACAAAAAGCCCGATTTGAAGCGGATAACCGCTTTAGAAAAGCCTTAGAAAAGGTTGCAATTCCCATGGATGAACGCTTCCTGGCAGCACTTGATTATTTACCCGAATGTGCAGGCGTGGCATTGGGGATTGAGCGATTACTGATGGTTATGAGCCGATCTCAGGACATCAGTGAGGTGATCGCATTTCCTTTTGACAGGGCGTAAAACAGGAGGCGATTTAAAGAATCACTATGAAAAGCCACTATGGAATGGTTTTTTACTCAAAGAATCTTGAGTATGTACCAGAAAATGTCAGCGCATTACTGGCCAGTTTGCAAATAGACGGTTTTATTGGCGAGCCTTTTAGCACTGTTTTTAAGCAACAAACAGAAACTCAGAACGGATATTTGATTGGCCGGGAATTTTTAAAACTGATCACCTTTCTGGGTTGTTCTCCACATATTGCAGTAACACCTCCGGAGCAGCTGACGGATTGGGGGAATTTTTGCTATATTGAAATACAACACTTTCAGGCCCCGAAATACTTCAAGGGACTTAATCAGCCGAAATGCAGCTGTCCGGTGTGCAAGTCACGCGTGACCGGAGCTTTGCCAGAGCTGCAGCAGTGGCTGCCTGGTTCGCAAGAGGTGAGCTGCCCGAAGTGCCAGCAGACCACTCTGGCAGAAAATTTAAACTGGCGCCATGGCGGTGGATTTGGACGGTTTTTTATAGTAGTAAATAGCATCTATCCCAATGAAGCTGTAGCCACTGATAAACTCATGAGTTTGCTTAACTCGGTCAGTGGTGAGGACTGGGATTACTTTTATTTTGAGCAGTAGTGTTGCATTAGACAAATACCCTCATACTAATGTAATTAGTCTCTTACCAATAATATTTAATACATTTATACAAAGAAATAAATATTATT
>CBDTVA010000552.1:0-1778 GCA_965363935.1 uncultured Gammaproteobacteria bacterium
ATTGTTCATCGTATATTCCAATGATGAGGGGCCATGACAGATGCTGAAGGTACTTATATTCTGACTGATAGCATTCATATCCAGGTCTTCTCCGATACTGCCGCATATAACCAGCATGGGAATATTATATTTATCTGCGTATTCACTGAGCCTGCCAACCAGCTTACCCTGTATGCTCTGGCTATCAAAACGACCTTCGCCTGTTATAATCAAATCCGGTCTGGTCTCAACATCTGCAAAAACTCCATCCAGATCAGCCATCTCAGCAATCAGCTCAAAACCACTTTTCATGTTCGCCTGGCAGTAAGCCATCAGAGCATATCCCATTCCACCTGCGGCACCAGCCCCTGCTGCGTTTGCCAGTGAGCGATCAACTGCAGGCAAAGTGCCTGTTTTTTCCGCGAAATGCTTTATCCCGGCTTCGAGTTCTGCCAGCATTTGACTGTCTGCCCCTTTCTGTGGTCCATAGGTGTAGGTAGCGCCCTGTTCGCCACACAATGGATTGGTGACATCACCGGCAATAATAAACTCACTGCCCTGGATTCTGGGGTCAATACCTGACAGGTCAATACTCTCAATATCCTTTAGTGCCTGCCCACAGGCCTTGATCGCCTGTTGCCCTGCGTTCAGAAATTTAACACCCAGTGCTTGCAGCATCCCCATTCCGGCATCATTGGTAGCGCTCCCGCCCAGGCCAATAATAAATCGACGGCAGCCCTGATCCAGTCCAGCAATAATCAGTTCTCCGGTGCCATAACTGGAAGCAAGCATTGGATTTCGTTCATGTGGGGCAAGCATTGGCAAACCTGATGCCTGAGCCATTTCAATTACAGCCGTTTGATTGTCCAGGATGGCATAAACGGCATCTACAGTCTGTCCCAGAGGATTATGCACAGAAGTAGAGATCGTTTTGCCTGGAGTATTGGCAAGAATAGCTTCAATAGAACCTTCACCACCATCTGCCAATGGCATGAGGTGTATATTTACATCCGCTCTGGAACAATGAATTTGATCAGCAACAATGTGACAAAACTCAGCAGCGCTCAGGCTGCCCTTAAACGAATCGGGGGCAATCAGAATATTCATATCATCAGAAATTTTTTTAAATTAATAACAGCTTGTAGGATGAATGGATATTTAATTATTATCTTTGTTATCTTTAGCATTAAGCAATTGTAAATACTCCAGTTTTTCCTTGAGTTTGATTTCCATCCCGCGAGACCGGGGGAAATAAAACTGCTCACCAGCCAGCTCAGAAGGCAAATAGCTTTGACCAGCCGAAAAAGCATCTGGTTCATTGTGGGAATAGCGGTATTGTTCACCATAGCCCAGCGATTTCATTAATTTACTGGGAGCATTACGCAAGTGAACGGGCACTTCCAGAGAGCCGGATCCCCTGGCACATTCCATAGCCGCTTTAAATGCTGTATAGACGGCATTGCTCTTGGGTGCCAGGGCGCAATAAACAGCGGCCTGCGCTATAGCCCTGTTACCTTCTGCAGGCCCCAGACGTTCAAAGGCATCCCAGGCATTAAGGGATATCTGCATGGCTCTGGGATCAGCGTTGCCAATATCTTCTGAGGCAATAGCCAGTAATCGCCTGGCGATAGTGAGCGGATCACAGCCCGCGTCAATCATACGGGACATCCAGTATAAAGCACCATCAGGTGAAGAACCACGAACAGATTTATGAAAAGCTGAAATTTGTTCGTAAAATAAATCACCGCCCTTGTCGAATCGGCGAGTGGTACCGGAAACCACCTGGGTAATGGTATCAC
>CBDTVA010000553.1:0-1757 GCA_965363935.1 uncultured Gammaproteobacteria bacterium
TCCAGCTCGTGGTGTTTACCCTTACTGAATAAGCTTGCCTGGATTAGTTTATTTGTTATTGTCACATCCTGTTAAAATATACCACCCCATGAAAAATATGGGGTGGTTATATTGAGTTGAAAATTTATATTTAAATGGAAGAAAAGTGCTAATACCTCTATTTTTAGAAAAAAAATAATGCTAAAAGAGTCGAAAACAGTTATATACTGAATTATTTAATTAAATCAATTAGTAGTTTGTTTGTAACTGTTACAACCTGTATATAAATTATGACCAAATCAAATAACCCTCTACCCGGCTCAAGTGCTTCACCGTGGGTAGAGCTGGTGCCAACTTTAATCAAACGAGGTATTCTTGGAACCTTCACTCATTATTCTAAAATTTACGGCTCATGTTATAAACTGAGATTACCTTTTAATAATGAAGTCTTAGTCTTGAGCCATCCCGATGCCGTGCAGCGGATATTAAGAGATAACATAGAGAACTACCCAAAGGGAAACGTTTATGACGGGGCAAGGTTACTATTGGGTAATGGCCTGGTCACCTCAGAAGGTGAAACCTGGAAGAAAAACAGAAAATTATGTCAGCCATCATTTAACAACGAACACATTGAACGTTATCTGGTGGCCATGT
Source organism: uncultured Gammaproteobacteria bacterium (assembly GCA_965363935.1). Taxonomy (GTDB): domain Bacteria; phylum Pseudomonadota; class Gammaproteobacteria; order GRL18; family GRL18; genus CBDTVA01. The sequence goes on from CBDTVA010000553.1 coordinate 634, forward strand.
CGGGCTGTACAGACAAATTAATTGAAAAATGGCAGCAGAATATTGGTCAGACCATCGATCTGCAGCAAGCAATGAATGATTTAACACTGGAGATTGTCGGTGCAACGTTATTCGGTCAGGATTTAAGTCATCAGAGTCGCAAGGCCGGTATTGCTTTTTCTGCAGCACTGAAAGGGATCGGGACCAGAGGACCGGGCAATCTTTCAATACCTTTATGGTTGCCAATACCGGGCAATATCAGCTTCTATTTCGCCCGAAAACGGTTAAAGTGCTTGGTGAAAGAAATTATGGAAAATTTTAGAACTGATAAAACCAAGCAAAATGAAGCTTGCCTGCTAGGTTCTTTAATGAATGCGAGAGATGAACACGGTCACGGTATGTTTGATAACCAACTTATGGATGAGGTGGTCACTTTGTATCTGGCTGGATTTGAGACGACCTCCATGACACTCACCTGGGCGTTTTATGTTTTGCATAATGAGCAGGAAGTAAACAAGCGGCTACGGGAAGATTTTTCTCAGTTGCCAGAAACGGTTACTCTGGATGCCATGAAGAAGCTCACCTATTGCCCGAATTTCTTATCGGAATTATTAAGGCTCTATAGTCCAGTGTGGACCATTGCTCGTAATATTAAAAACAGAGATACCGTGTGTGGTTATGATATTATACCCGCAAAGAAAAATGCCTTTGTGATGATCGCACCTTACATTACACATCGGATGAAAGAATTCTGGGGAGACAAGCCTGAAGAATTCAGGCCTGAACGGTTTACTCCTGAGAACAATAAGAACAGACATCCATTTAGTTATTATCCGTTTTCCAGCGGAGCTAGAGTATGCATTGGAAAACATTTCAGTTTGTTTGAGGCAACATTAATTTTAGCCAAACTGTTAAGACACTTTTCTCTTGAAATTAAAAAACCAGAAACGATTAAATTTAAAGCGGTTGGAACACTGAGACCTGACAGGAAGATTAAGGCGACCATTAAGCCTATGAAATATCCGCTTAACGCCCAAAGTGATTATATCAGTAGCATCCATATTTAGCTGCTCAGGGAAGATAGTGACTGTCTGCAATGAGCATTAAGCGGATATAGACCTGACTCCAACAGAAAACATTCAGAA
>CBDTVA010000554.1:0-1709 GCA_965363935.1 uncultured Gammaproteobacteria bacterium
AGAATGAGTAAGTGGAAACTTAGAAATGTGAATTATTTTTTAAGGCTGCCCTAGGTTACAACTTTGACATTATGTTTTCTGTTATCTTTCGAATAGAGTCAAAATCAAATTGTTTAATCATTTCACCCAGTCTTTCACTATCATCATCTGCCAGGAGATTCGCCTGAATTATTATTTTATATAATATCTGTATCTGACCAAGATCCCCAACCTCACTTGCCGATTTTATCTGCTCAAGAAAATCCACTAGTTGTTCCCTGGCAATGACCGGTTTTGGCTCATTTGACAGCTCACATGATATGGGCTGCTGTGTTTTATTTTTTTGTTTCACTGATTTACGAACAAACTCAAACCCCATATGCTGCTCTATCTTGTTAAAGACTTCTGCTATTTTAAAAGGTTTGGCAATAAAATCATCCATACCAGTGGCCATAATCTGTTCTTTAAGTTCAGGAAAGACACTGGCTGTAACCGCAATAATCACCGCATCCTTGTAGACACTTTCACGGATTAATTTAGTAGCATTGATACCGTTCATTTCAGGCATACGAATATCCATTAAAACCAGAGGTAATTTGTGTTTTATGGTCAATTCAACCGCTTCTCTACCGTTTTTAGCTTCCATCGTGTTAAAACCCGCCGCCTGAAGCAGACGTTTTAAGATATCTCGATTTGTTGCACGATCATCAACAATAAGAGCCGTGATAGCCTTACCTTCTGGTAATTGTGGAATATAGCTATCATCATAATTCTCTTCCTGAGGAACATGCAATTCTTCATCACTCACCTCTATCATCGGTAAAGCAAATGAAAAAGCGCTGCCCTGTCCATAGACACTTTCCAGGATAATCTTACTGCCACCCATTTCCTGAATGAGCCGTTGACTGATCGCCAGCCCCAATCCTGTCCCACCCGCATCGATACCATCTTTAGCCTGTTTGAAGGCATCAAAGATAGACTCCTGTCGCTCCTCAGGGATACCAATACCGGTATCTGCAACAATAAAACAGATTGACGGCTGGCCTTTTTTAGCATTATGTCGATGTTCACACTCTCTCAGAACTTGCAGAGAAATCACACCTTTATGGGTGAACTTAACGGCATTACCCAACAGGTTAACCAGAACCTGGCGCAATTTGGTGGCATCAGTTTTGATTCCTCTGGGTAAACCATCCTGCATCAACAATTCCAATGACAGTCCCTTGGCTGAAACACGGTGTGATACCATATCATAGACACCTTTGATTAACTTGGGTAAATCAACCGGTGCAATATTAAATTCCATTTTTCCTGATTCAATCTTTGATAGATCCAGTACATCATTGATCAGGGTCAACAGGTGTTGGCCGCAACTTTTAATAGCATCCAGGCTTTCCATCTGATCACCCGTTACCTGTTTATCATTTTGCAGAATTTGTGCATATCCCAGAACACCATTTAGAGGGGTTCTTAACTCATGAGACATATTGGATAAAAATTCACTCTTTGCTTTATTGGCTTCTTCCGCTGCCTCTTTGGCACTGATAATTTCCTGCTCGGTTAATTTCCTTTCCGTTAAGTCCTGCAAAATACCAATAAATACTGGCTGGTCATTCATTATGGCTGCGGTAAGAATAATTTCTAATGGAAAAGCTTCACCGCCAACACGCTCAAATACCAGTTCATATTGTTGATAGCCTACCTTTTTAGCCTGCGCCATCAGTTGATTT
>CBDTVA010000555.1:0-1702 GCA_965363935.1 uncultured Gammaproteobacteria bacterium
ATTAAGGTCAAAGGTAAAAAACGATGTCTGAACAAGTAAAAACACCAACCCCAACTGAAATTAATTTTCATCAAAAGTCGCGTGAGCTGGAAATTGCCTTTGAAGACGGGTCTCGTTTTCACTTCAGCAGTGAATTTTTACGTGTGCACTCTCCTTCTGCGGAAGTAAGAGGGCATGCTCCGGGTGAAGAAACGCTGCAGATTGGTAAGGAAAACGTCAATATTGAATCACTGGAGCCAGTGGGTAACTATGCCATCAAGATCAACTTTAGCGATGGTCATGACAGCGGAATTTTCTCCTGGGATCTGTTCTATGATTATGGTCAGCATCAGGAAAAAATGTGGCAGGATTATCTGCAAAAGCTCAAGGATGCCGGGCATGAACGCAAATTAAATTAATAGGCTGATGCTCCCTGAATTCTGAAATCTGCAGGTGGATATCCGTTCCATCTGCGTACACGCCATTCTGTTTCCCACCCCCCTTGCATCAAGCATGTAAAAGTTGATACCCGAGTTAATCCGTTAAACCTTTATATTTAACAAGGTTAAAGTAAACAGTCCTGGCTTAGTTGGGGTATCTTCTCGAAAGAGCCTGTTATCTTTCCGGTTCATAACTGTCATATTGAGGTAATTCATCCGTAATCTGATCCCAACTGGCTTTTGAACTGACAAAAATATGCGCCTGAGGTTTTTCGCTAATATCGGAGTCAATGGTACCCAGACGAATCCTCAACTGCCCGGGCTTGCTCAGGTTTTTACTGATAATTGGAGAGCTGCAGATTCGACAAGCAAAACGGGTCTGACCAGGAGATGACTCATACGCGTTGAGCTGGTCACTGCCTGCAGTTATGGTAAAATGCTGGCTTTGCACAATGCCATTGGTGGCATAAGCACTGCCCTGAGCCTTACGGCATTGAGAACAGTGACAGTATACGATATTACGAATAGGCCCGGTAATGGCAAAACCAATGGCACTGCATAAACAACCACCCTGATACATTGATAGTCTCCGGTCTGAGTCTGCCGAAACAGCGAACTTTGATAAAAAAAGTTTTATTTGATGCTAATAATAGTGTATCTTCAATTACGATTAAAGGACTATTGTCCTCTGTCACCACAATTGTCTTTAATAAATTTTCAGGAGATTTGTATGTCGGCTGGTGTTAATACCAAACCTCTGAATATAACAGAGCGTCGAACCACCATTGAAGAATTTACCCATTTTTGCATGGAGGAAAAAGAACGGCGCATGAATTCAGGGGAAGAATTCGATGAACAGGCCTTTGAAGAGGCCAAAGAGCTGACTCTGCGTAAACTGAAAATACTGGAAGATGAGGGCTGGGTATGATTATTCATAGTGTCAAGGCGAACAATGTGCTCAAGTACAAGACGCTGGAACTCAACGACTTGCCTAAGGAAGGTGTGATCGCCATCAGTGGTTTTAATGAATCGGGAAAAAGTACCATTGGTGAAACCATCTGTTTTGCCTTGTTTGGCCGGACGTTTTCCATCAATGATGATGAACTGGGTAAAATTATACGCTGGGGGGAAAGTGACTGCTCGGTCACCATTTGTTTCAGCAATGACAAAAACGGTACTCCAGACAGTGAGCTATACGCTATTAGCCGCATGCTGGATTGTGATGGCAATCATTCGGCCAAGCTGTATCAAGTTTATAATGAAGACAATCCTCTGGCACGTGG
>CBDTVA010000556.1:0-1628 GCA_965363935.1 uncultured Gammaproteobacteria bacterium
ACCCCTATCTTATTGTTTTTATTATATGATTTACTTTCTGAGGAGACTCTAACTACAATGGCGGTGTCGGTCCGGATGATCGCACCTTCTTCAATCTCAACGTGCAACCTGTGGTGCCATTTCTGGGTAAAGAATGGAACATCATTGCCCGCACTATTATTCCTATAAACAGCGTACCAGTGGGTCAGACCGGTTCGGAGTTTGGCCTTGGCGATACCAGCCTGACGCTGTTCTGGACGCCGGCCAAACCGGGCAAGGTCATTTGGGGTGTCGGGCCAGCCTTTGGAATACCCACCGCCTCTAACCCGGAACTCCTGGGTTCCGAGAAATTGAGTGTGGGCCCATCTGGGGTACTGTTTTACAGTACCGGAAAATGGACCATGGGCGGGGTGGCGAGCAACATCTGGTCGATTGCCGGTGAAAGCGACCGTGCAGATGTTAATTTGTTCACCCTGCAGTACTTCCTCAACTATAACCTGGGCAAAGGCTGGGCGCTTGGTACAGCGCCTGTCCTCAGCGCCAACTGGGAAGCAGATTCCGACAACACCTGGATCATTCCCTGGGGGCTGCAGGTCTCGAAGGTCACCGCATTTGGTGCTCAGCCGGTGAATCTACTAATTGGCTATTACACCAATTCGGAGCATCCGGACAACGGACCTGATAGCCAGGTTCGGCTGCAATTGAACTTCCTGTTTCCAGGCGGTAACAAGTAACAGAGTAGGCCAGGTAGCATTATTTAGTAATAAACAAAGACATGGGGTATTTAAAAACAAAGCACTTCGCATTCATGAGTGCAGTGCGCTGGCAGTGCACTGGCTGTGGCTGGATTAATGGCAACCAGCCTGGTTGCCCCAGTCTACGCATATAGAATATTATAATTTTTAAAAATCAAGTAAGGGACAAGCCGGCGCATGTATATTGATGCCAATTTGTTCTCCATAAAGCACTTCCTCATTTTCATTGGATGCCTGACACTTCTAAGTCAGGCATCAAACGGAGCGCCCATCTTCGAATGATCAATTGCGAGCTGGCACTTGATACAATGAACTTTAACCAATTTTAATATTTGCAGGCGGCAAAATGGCATGAAATGACAGGCTTTTAATCTTCATTGGTGATTCAATATGCTCAAGAAGTTATTTTTTGACTTTACGAATCCATATCAACAGGAGACCAAAATGAAAACGAAAGCTATTATCGCGCTAACGCTTGGCGGGCTGCTGCTTACTGGCCTGACCCCCGTGGCCATGGCAGCTACACCACCCAAGATGAAGATGACCACCGAAATCCCGGCCAACGTAGTTACGCCGGACAAGATGAAAACCAGCATTGGTACCCTGCATTTTAAAGACGGTGTACCCACCAAAGAAACTGCGCAGAAGATCTGGGATCAGCAGGATTTCTCACGTGCCGTTGAGGCAATGATTATGACCACGCCGACGGCTTCTCTGCAGGGCTTCCGCAAGGGTATCCAGAAGTGGGGTCCGGACAACGAGACAATGATTTACTGGGACGGGCGACTGGACTCCAGGGGCTTGCTGCTGACCGGTAATACCACCGTTGTTTACACCTTAAAAAGCCACGCACTTATCGTGAAAAAGCCAGAAAAGATTATCTTGCCATCGTCA
>CBDTVA010000557.1:0-1561 GCA_965363935.1 uncultured Gammaproteobacteria bacterium
ACCATGATCATTGATATTCAGGGCAAGATTTTGCCCCATGACAGCCAGTCCAATTAGACCGATATCGGCTTTTTCCATGATATCTCCAGAATTACAGGTAAAACCAAAAGTCAAACTGATTAATTCAGCTTAATAAGGATATGAAACAGGTTTAGTATAAACCGATTCTTATTAAATTCTAGTGAAAGGCACTAAAAACAGACGGGTGGATTAGCTGGCCGCTTGAATGGGGATGTGTGTATTGGTATGGGTAATGTGATTTTGACCGTCTACATAGACCAGAGTGGGTTTATAGGTTTTTAATTCCTGTTCATTCAGACTGGCATAGGCCGCTATAATAATTAAGTCACCGGGATTGGCTTTGTGCGCAGCAGCACCATTGATGGAGATTATTTTTGAGCCAGCTTCGGCCTCAATGGCATAAGTTGAAAAACGTTCACCATTACTGATGTTATAAATTTCTATTTGCTCATATTCAAGAATTCTGGCTGCTGCCATCAATTCGGTATCAATGGCACAGGAACCCTCATAGTCGAGTTCTGCATGAGTCACGGTGACCCTGTGTAATTTGCATTTAAGCATTGAGCAGTGCATTTTATGACAATTCCTGACTTGTCTTCCAGACTTGTATTGTACTTTTAATTCAATAAATTAGGCATTAAATTCAGAGAACTATTCTCAAAATAGCTTGATATTTTATCATAAATTACTAATTTTGCAAAATTCAATCCAGGGCAGAAAACCGTGTATCAGGCTTGGTTTTTTAAAGAATTAATTGAATATTATCAATCAGGCGTGTGCTTCCCAGGTGTGCAGCAGCCAAAATCACCAGTTTTTTATCCTCTGCTGTCGGTTCGGTTAAATCAGACGCTTGTATTTTAATATAATCCGTAACAAAGCCCTGGCCATTCAAGCGGGTTACCGCTTCCTGCTCAAGACAGACATAATCTCTTGCGCCATCATGAATCCGTGTTACCAGCAGTTGTAAGGTTTGATAGATTTTAGCTGCCTGCTGTATTTGCAACTGCGAGAGATAAGCATTACGAGAACTCATAGCCAGGCCACTCGCTTCCCGAACAACGGGGTGGGATAGAATTTCAACTGGAAAACATAAATCCTCAACGAAGCGTTTAATAACCTGTAACTGCTGATAATCTTTTTCACCAAACACCGCTTTATCCGGCTGAACCATGTTAAACAGCTTGGCAACCACCGTTGCAACCCCGATGAAATGACTGGGACGCGATACTCCTTCAAGGATAGTACTGATCCCGGGTACTATTACCTGGCTTTGGCTTTGGCAGCGACCATGGCATTCGCTGTCATGACCACCTGAAGCAGGGTATATCTCATCCATTGCCGGTGCAAACACAATATCACAGCCAGCCTGCTGCAATTTTTTTGTATCAGCATCCAGAGTACGAGGATATTGTGCAAAATCCTCCCCTTCTGCAAATTGCAGCGGATTAACAAAAATACTGCAAACAACTATGTCTGTTTTAGATAAAGCCATTGCCAGCAATTGCAGATGTCCCTGATGGAGGTTACCCATAGTGGGCAC
>CBDTVA010000558.1:0-1534 GCA_965363935.1 uncultured Gammaproteobacteria bacterium
TAGAATGAGTAAGTGGAAACTTAGAAATGTGAATTATTTTTTAAGGCTGCCCTAAAGCCAGCTTATAGGCAATACATGATAAAGAATACGCTTCTTCTCCACTCTGTAGTGTTCTGGTGTGCTTTAGTTATTTTCAGATAGTTGTTCTGTGAATGAAAACGGGTAGTCTTTCCTGATCATGAATTGTGCCAGTACCAGCTTTATTGTCTCTATCTCATCGTTATACAGCAAGGTCAATCGAGCGCTGTCTTTTTGTATATGTTTAAATTCAAATGGTTCAGAAATAAGCTCGTTTTGTGCATTATAGAGTTTCAATTGCACAAGATCCTCAATTTTGCCACTGATCTCAAACTGAACCTGTCGTCGAGTCACTTTAACCAGCTTCACTATCATACTGTTCAACTTTATGACCTGACCTGGTGATAAATACTTTCTTGAGTATGTTTTAAAAGCGGTTGGCAGGCTAAGTGTAATTGTGCCAAGGATATTTTCTACTCCACTGACCTGATGGTTGCTCTTCAATTGAAATGCTGAGTTGGCATTAAGGTAATTATCGGTTTCAGGAAAACTTCCCGGCAGGCTATTACTGACGGCATCTTCATGCTCAGATAAGCCTTTTTCTGAAAATGCCACAAAATTATCTAATATTATTTTCTGGTTTTCGAATAAAGATATTTTAACTGAACTTATATTTTCACTAAATAGTGGTGTAATGCTGGTTTTGATATTAACGACTGCATCAGTGTAAGTCTTTTGTGAGGATGTGCTTTTTGTAACATTATTCGTTTTAGTACTGGCATTATGTGTTATATCAGACGAATCTTTTTTCATTTCGTCATGTATAAACAGACTGATGTGAAAGGGAGAAATTGCTTTTTCAGCAATTTTTTTGCCCAGCCATGGTGGATTATCCGATAGGCTTTGTTCGCTTAATGGTTTTAAATCCAACCTGGTACTGGAAAAAGTAATGGGGGGTGAATCTTTAGTTGATAATGGCGCAGAGGCTACTATAATTTCGGGCTTTAGCGTAAAAGGATAGCTTAAGCTTTCTCTTTGGTTGGTATAAAACACTTTAATAGCTGTAACCGGTTCGGAAAATGACTGTTGATAAAGATTTGTATGGTTTTTTCTAATAACGAGTTGCTTTAGTGAAGTGGTATCAAGTACTTCACCGGACGTATTGTATGCTCTGAGTGTAATAAAATGGTTTTTGGGGTCCACTACTTGATAGACGAGAGTCTTGTTATCTGCCTGTTGATTTAACAGCAAAGTAAAATCCTGTAATTGGGATAAATGGTTACGATAGGGTTTTTTTAATGCATTTTGGATAATATTTCCGGGCAGTTGCAGACTTATTTCACCTTCGATTTGAGCTATGTCCTGCAGATTAAATTTGGGTAGTATTCTGATCTGCTCTCTGGCAGAAATTGCACGATAAGTAATAAAGTCATCATTAATATAAGCTTCCTGTTCACCGTCAATATCTTTAAAATAACTGTCTGGCTGAGGTGTGTTAAAACACTTTTTATTCGCT
>CBDTVA010000559.1:0-1530 GCA_965363935.1 uncultured Gammaproteobacteria bacterium
GGTTCTTGCAGCAGTGGTAAGTGTGGTTGTGGCTCATAGATCTTAATCCTCTCCATAATATACCCAATTCCTGTTCAGCTCTTGTAGTCTTGGCTCATACGGCTTAAAATTACCCGTTTTTAAAATCAAACTCGAAGAACGGGGCTAATACAGGAATTTGGGCATGCGAAGCCATTATTGTGGTCATTTAACAGAAGAAAATATTGATCAGGACGTCATTTTAAGCGGTTGGGTGCACCGTCGTCGTGATCATGGTGGCGTCATTTTTATCGACCTGAGAGACCGGGAAGGACTAGCACAAATTGTTTTTGACCCGGATATCCCTGAAATGTTTATGCAGGCAGAAAAAGTACGTAATGAATACGTGCTGCAGGTCAAAGGTAAAATCCGTCAGCGCCCGGACGGTACTGAAAATCCCGAGATGCCAACGGGGCAGGTAGAAATTCTGGCACAGGAACTGGTCGTCCTGAATGCTTCTGAAACTCCCCCATTTCAACTGGATGATGACGATGTGTCTGAAGAGCATCGCCTGCGTTATCGCTATATAGACCTGCGTCGCCCTGAAATGCAGCAGCGTTTGATCTTACGCTCACAAATTACCCGTATCTTACGTAATTATCTGGATGACCATAACTTCCTGGATATTGAAACGCCAATTCTGACCAAAGCGACACCGGAGGGTGCCCGTGATTATCTGGTGCCCAGCCGGACTCATCAGGGTGAATTTTTTGCCCTGCCTCAGTCACCGCAATTGTTTAAACAGCTATTAATGATGTCTGGAATGGATCGCTATTATCAGGTGACCCGTTGTTTCCGTGATGAAGATCTGCGCGCGGATCGGCAACCGGAATTCACCCAGCTTGATATTGAAACTTCTTTTATGGAAGAAGACCAGTTGATGAATATGATGGAAGACATGATGCGTGATGTCTTTGCCAAAGTACTGGAACAGCAATTGCCGAATCCTTTCCCACGCATTAGTTATGCTGAGGCAATGAATCGCTATGGCAGTGACAAGCCGGATTTGCGTATTGATCTGGAACTGGTTGAAGTGGCAGATGTATTAACCGAGGTGGATTTTAAAGTCTTTTCCGGGCCGGCCAGAGATCCCAATAGCCGTGTCACAGCATTGAGAGTACCAAAGGGTTCTGAATTAACCCGTAAGCAGATTGATGGCTACACTAAATATGTATCGATTTATGGTGCCAGAGGATTAGCCTATATTAAAGTGAATGATAAATCTGCAGGACGTGAAGGTTTGCAATCGCCAATTGTTAAATTTATTCCTGATGAGGCTCTGGAAACAGTGCTGGAAAGAACGGGTGCTGAAAATGGCGATCTGATTTTCTTTGGCGCAGATAAGACCAAAGTAGTCAATGAAGCGCTGGGTGCTCTGCGCATCAAAGTGGCACAGGATATGGGGCTGGTCAAACATGGCTGGCAGCCGCTCTGGGTCGTTGATTTTCCAATGTTTGAATACGATGACGGTGCCAATCGCTGGACAGCCTTACATCACCCGTTCACCTCGCC
>CBDTVA010000560.1:0-1528 GCA_965363935.1 uncultured Gammaproteobacteria bacterium
GGTGAACCGCAGATTTTAGGACAACTAAAATCCGCATTTTCAGTTGCCAAAGAAAATGGCTCTATTGGTCAATTTTTGCATAAACTCTTTCAGCATACCTTCAGTTGCGCTAAACAGGTTCGCACCGACACAGCCATTGGTGCCAGCCCGGTTTCTGTTGCTTTTGCATCTGTCAGCCTTGCCAAACAAATTTTCAGTGATTTTCAAGAACATACTGCTCTTTTGATTGGAGCCGGTGAGACCATTGAACTGGTAGCCCGTCATTTGCAGGAGTCTGGCATCGGGCGCATTATAATTGCCAACAGAACAGTAGAAAAAGCCCATACTCTCGCCCAGGAATTTAATGGTTATGCCATCGCCCTGAATGAAATTCCGGCACATCTGGCTGAAGCAGACATTGTCATCAGCTCCACAGCCAGTCAGTTACCTATTCTGGGCAAGGGCACAGTAGAATCAGCAATTAAGGCGCGTAAACATACCCCTATCTTTATGGTTGATATTGCAGTACCCAGAGATATTGAAGAACAAGTCGGTGATCTGGAAGATGTATTCTTATACACAGTAGATGATTTGAAAGAGATTATTGATGAAGGTTTAAAATCCCGTCAGGAAGCTGCACTAAAAGCAGAAGAAATTATTGATGTGGAAGTTCATCATTTTATGAACTGGCTACGCTCACTTAATTCAATTGCCACTATGCGCAAATATCGAGCACAATCAGAAGCCATTCGCGACAGCGTTCTGTACAATGCCCAAAAACAGCTGAGTAATGGTAAACCCGCTGAGCAGATACTCAATGATTTGGCCAGACAGCTGACCAATAAGCTCATTCATACGCCCTGTATTCAAATTAAACAAGCTGGTATGGATGGCCGAGCTGAACTCATCGATGCCGTCATTGAGCTGTTTGACCTGCAGTCTGAAGAACCATAATAGCGTGTAACATAAACATAAATTTTTCACATAAAGTGTATTTTACACTTTGACCGCCAATTTCTGATACCTGAATTAAGAGCCTCTATTATCCTGTGAAACCTTCCATTCTAAGTAAACTTGAAACGCTTTCTGAACGCTATGAAGAAATTGCCGTATTACTTTCTCAACCGGAAGTCATGGCCGATCAGAACAAATTCCGTGATCTTTCCAAAGAATATGCAGAATTACGCCCGGTCGTCGAGTGTTTTACGCACTATCAGGATGCTCAGGAGACCATTGAAACAGCCCATGAAATGCTCCATGACAGTGATCCGGAAATGAAAGCCATGGCAGAGGAAGAGCTCAAGGAAGGTAAAGAACAGCAAGAGCAGCTGGCTCTTGATCTGCAGAAAATGCTACTCCCCAAAGACCCCAACGATGATAATAATATCTATCTGGAAATCCGCGCAGGTACCGGTGGTGATGAAGCGGCTATTTTTTCCGGGGATCTGTTCAAAATGTACAGTCGCTATGCCGAGTCGCAGAATTGGAACGTAGAAATCATGTCTGAGAACGCCGGTGAGCACGGCGGCTACAAAGAAATTGTCGCCCG
>CBDTVA010000561.1:0-1513 GCA_965363935.1 uncultured Gammaproteobacteria bacterium
GCCTTTACCAGAAGAGTTGGATGATAGAGAGTTGGCTCAGCGTTTCTGGTTGCCTATAGTGATTTCAGTGATAAGGTAAAAGTATGTCGGGATGAAATGATCCAGGAACAGACTCTTAAAGCGCTTGAGAATATTGAAAATGTACCCCTTGTTCTGGATTTATTTATGGATGATAAAATTAATAATGAAACTTCTTTTGGGCTTGTCAGAGAACGGGCTTTTAAGCTCATCCCAGAAGACAATATGCCATTGGTGCGCCAAAATTTGGCCAATATCAAACCCAATAAAACAGCATTACACTGGGATGCTATCGATAAACACTACAGAACAGCTATTGCCAATCTGCGTCCTCTTTTATTAGTACTTGATATGGGGTGTCGTAGTAATACGGTCTTAGGTAGCCAAATCGCCACAATTAAAAAACTTATTATTGAGCAAAAAGAGTCCCCTATCGTTGATGCTCGGCTCATTAAAAAGCAAGATAAACCCTATTTAAAAATTGATGACCCATCAGATGTAAAACATAAAAAATGCATTTCAAGAAGGAGCGAAGTCTACCTGTACGGCCTGATAAACCAGGGATTGCTTAATGGTGAGGTGTATATTAAAGACAGCCTGGAATACCGTAATTTTGATGACTACCTGGTAAGCAATAAAATATGGAGAGAACGTCGCCACCACCTTGTTGAATTGGACCTGGACGATTTAAACCGGCCTGTAGATGAGCATTTAGGTGAGCTGGAAACAATGCTGAATGATAAACTGGTTGCTGTTGGACAGCGTATTTTGGAAGGTAAAAATAACTATGTGAAGCGTAAACCTAACTCAGAATTATTGATGTGGTCTCGTGCGGTGAAAGCAAAAAATGAGAATATCACCGAACGATTTTTTAATAAATTTGATCGTAAATCGATTGTTCATGTCCTGCGAAAAGTCTCTGAAGAAACTGGTTTTTTGCAGCATTTAAAACCCAAGTCATCGAGAAATAAAAAAGCCACCGCCAGTATGGAACATTTATTAGCCTGTTTGATTGCCAACGGAACATTCCAGGGAACACTCAAATTTTCAACGATATCCGGTCAACAGTACAAACTTCTGCAGAGAGCCGAGGCAGACTGCTTTCATGAAGAAGCACTACGTCAGGCTATTGATGAGATCACCAGTGCAGCAGTTCATCTGCCTATTTTTGATGAATTCAGACTGGATGATAATGATATCCATGCCAGTGCCGATGGGCAACGTTTTGAATCGAAATATGCAAACCCACTCGTTGACTATTGTGCCAAGTATTTCGGGATGAAAAAAGGAGCTATCGTATACACCTTGGTTTCATCACATTTTGCGATCAATGGTCGTGTGATTTCACCACGTTCGCATGAAAGTCATCACCTTTTTGACATGATTTACAATGCGTCATCCGATCTGAAAGCTAATATCATTTCAACCGACCCCACGCACTACTGATTCCACTTTTTTTTGAATAACTGGATAGAATTTGTTGTAGACTATTCTT